>CAMHOI010000009.1 GCA_946186725.1 uncultured Clostridia bacterium | reverse complement strand
CATGCTGTATACCTATCTCAGGCGCCGGGGCGCCGACGTGCGCTGGCGGGTGCCCGAGCGGGAGGAGAACTACGGTCTCAACACCGCCGCCGTCGACGAGATGGCGGCCGCGGGCGTGACGCTGATGATCACCGTGGACAACGGCATCAGCGCCGCCGAGGAGATCGCCTATGCCGCGCGCAAGGGGATCGAAACGGTGGTCACCGACCACCATCTGCCCCAGGGCGAGCTGCCCGCCGCCGTCGCCGTGGTCGATCCGCACCGCGCCGACTGCCCCAGCGAGTTCAAGGGGTACGCCGGCGCCGGCGTCTGCTTCAAGCTCATCTGTGCGCTGGAGGGCGTGCCCGGCGAGGAGCTGTGCGACGCTTACGCCGACCTCGCCGCGGTCGGCACCATCGCCGACGTCATGCCCCTGACGGGGGAGAACCGTATCCTCGTGCGCCGCGGCGTGGAGCGGCTGGAGACCGGCAGAGTGGGCCTGGCCGCCCTCATCAGCGCCGCCGGACTGCGCAAGCGGCCGCTGTCGGTGTCCACCGTCAGCTTCGGCGTCGCTCCCCGACTCAACGCGGCCGGGCGCGTGGGCAGCTGTGAGAGGGCGGTGCGCCTCCTGCTGGCGGAGAACCGGGATGAGGCGGACGCCATCGCCGCCGACATCAACGACGCCAACGTCCGCCGCCAGACCCTCGAGCGGGAGATCGCCGAGCAGGCCGTGCGCCTCATCGAGTCCGAGGGGCGGGACAGGGACCGCGTCATCGTTGTGTGCGGCGAGGGGTGGCACCACGGCGTGATCGGCATCGTCGCCTCCCGCATCTGCGAGCGGTACGGCCGGCCCGCCATCGTCCTGACCGACGACGGCGCCGACGCCTCCGGCTCGGCCCGCAGCGTGGGAGACTTCTCCCTCTACGAGGCCATCTCCGCCTGCGCCGCGCTGCTCGGCCGCTTCGGCGGGCACGCGCAGGCCGCCGGCCTCTCCATGCCCAAGGAAAACGTAGGCGCCTTCCGCCGCGCCATCAACGACTACGCCGCCGAACGCTACGGCGATATGCCCTTTTCCCCTCTCTTCATCGACTGCAAGCTCCGCCCCGGCGCCTTCACCCCTGACATGGTGCGCTCCCTTGAGGTGATGGCCCCCTTCGGGACGGCCAACCCCACGCCCGTGTTCGGCCTGTTCGGCATGACGCTCGAGCGGATCACGGCGGTGGGCAGCGCCGGCCAGCATCTGCGGCTGGAGCTGAGCCGGGAGGGCGCCGCCGCCACCGTTATGCTCTTCGGCTGTGCGCCGGACGCCTTCGGCTACCGCCCGGGCGACCGGCTGGATCTGGCCGTGACCGCCGACGTGAGCGAGTACGGCGGCCGGGAGCAGGTCACCCTGTCCGCCAAAGGGGTGCGCCCCGCCGGCACGGACGAGGACGCCCTGCTGCAGGACCTCCGTCTCTACGAGCGGTGGCAGCGGGGGGAGAGCGTGGCCGGCTTTGAGGCGCGCTGCCGCCTGACCCGCGAGGACGTCGCCGCCGTCTGGCGCGCCGTCAAGGACGGCTTCTCGGGACAGTGGGAGGCGCTGCTGATCCGCCTTGAGGGGCTGAACTACGTAAAAATGCGGCTGGCTCTGGACGTGCTCCGCGAGCTGTCGCTGTTGGATACGGATGTGGACGGCACCGCCGTCCGGCTGACGGTCAGGCCCTCTGAGGGCAAGCTTGCGCTGACCGATTCCGCCGTTTTTTGCGCCGCGAGCGCGCTGTCATAGCATCAGGACGAACACCGTAAGAAAGGGAGGTGACCGCTGTGGACAACGTTGAAGAGGAGATGCGGTTTGAGCGTCTGACCGAGGCCATGGGCGCCCGGCAGGAGGACTACAACGTGGAGGCCATCCGCCGCGCCTACGACATGGCCAGGGCCGCGCACGAGGGGCAGAAGCGCCTTTCGGGCGAGCCCTATTTCACTCACCCGCTGAGCGTGGCCTGCATCGTCATCTCGCTGGGCATGGACACCGAGTCCGTCCTTGCCGCTCTTCTGCACGACGCCATCGAGGACACCGAGATGACTGACGAGGACATCCGGCGCGCCTTCGGCGATTCGGTCGCCAATCTCGTCGAGGGCGTCACCAAGCTCAATAAGATGGCCTCCCGCAGCCGGGAGCAGCAGCAGGCCGAGAACGTGCGCAAGATGCTCCTGGCCATGGACGAGGACATCCGCGTCATCATCATCAAGCTCGCCGACCGGCTGCACAATATGCGCACCCTCGACGCCCAATCGCGGGAAAAGCAGCTGGAAAAATCGCTGGAGACGCTGGAGATCTACGCGCCCATCGCGCACCGGCTGGGCATCCGCGCCCTCAAGGAGGAGCTGGAGGATCGCGCCATCCGTTACCTTGACCCCGTCGCCTACGCCGAGATCCGGGAGCGGCTGGACAAGGATCGCACCTACCGGGATGATTTCATCGAATCTATCAAAAAGAGGATCGCAGAGCGCATCGGCGACTCCATCCCGGGCTTAAGCATCGAGGGGCGGGTCAAATCGGTTCACGGCATCTACCGCAAGATGTTCATTCAGGGCAAGCAGTTTGAGGAGATCTACGACATCTACGCCGTGCGCATCATCGTCAACACCGTCAACGACTGCTACAACGTCCTCGGCCTCATTCACGAGATGTTCCGCCCCATCCCCGGCCGCTTCAAGGACTACATTTCCACCCCCAAGCCGAATATGTACCGCTCCCTGCACACCACCGTCATCAGCCGGGAGGGCGCCCCCTTCGAGGTGCAGATCCGCACCTGGGAGATGCACCACACCGCCGAGTACGGCATCGCCGCCCACTGGAAGTACAAGGAGGGCGTGTCGGGCTCCGACGGCCGCTTTGAGGAGCGGTTGGCCTGGATCCGGCAGCTGCTGGAGAACCAGAAGGAGGTCGACGACGTCGAGGAGATCGTGCGCACCATCAAGACCGATCTCGCGCCCGAGGACATCTTCGGCGTTACCCCCAAGGGGGATGTCATCAGCTTGCCCGTGGGCAGCACCGTCATCGACTTCGCCTACGCCATCCACTCCGCCATCGGCAACCGCATGATCGGCGCCAAGGTGGACGGCAGGATCGTCCCCCTGGACTACAAGATCAACACCGGCGACGTGGTGGAGATCCTGACCACCTCCCAGGCGGGGCACGGCCCCAGCCGCGACTGGCTGAAGATCGTGCGCACCAGCGAGGCGCGCAACAAGATCCGCGCCTGGTTCAAGAAGGAGCGCCGCGCCGAGAACGTCGAGACCGGCCGCGAGGAGGTCGAGCGCACCCTGCGCCAGGCCAAGCTCCATCTGACCGACGAGGAGTTTGACACCCTCATCCGGGAGCTGACCGAGCGCAACCACTGTCAGACCGCCGAGGATTTTTACGCCAAGGTCGGCTACGGCGGCGTCAACTTCGAAAATCTGGTCCCCGCCATCCGAGACCGCTTCAAGCCCAAGCCCGTGCCTGAGATCGTCCGTCCCGTCAAGGAGAACGTCAGCAGCGGGGAGGGCGTGGTCATCGAGGGGCTGGACAACTGTCCCATCAAGCTGTCCCGCTGCTGCAGCCCCATCCCCGGGGACGACATCATCGGCTTCATCACCCGCGGGCACGGCGTTTCCGTCCACAAGCGGGACTGCACCAACGTGCCCAAGGATATTGCTCACAGCGACGAGCCCGGCCGCTGGATCGCCGCCCACTGGGCCGAGAAGCCGACCGCCTCCTTCAGCGCCACCATCCAGGTGCTTTCCTTTGACCGGGAGGGCCTGCTGGCCGATCTGACCACCGTCATCGCCAACATGCGGGTCATGATCCACGGCATCAATGCCCGTCTGCTCAAGGACGGCAACTATGCCATTGACCTGACCGTGATGGTCGAGAGCGCCGAGCATCTGCAGAACATCATCCGCAAGGTCGGCGCCGTCAACGGCGTCTACTCGGTCGAAAGGATGGTGGGCTGATGCGTGCGCTCATCCAGCGTGTGACCGAGGCGCGTGTCGCCGTCGACGGCAGGACCGTCGGCGAGATCGGCAAGGGCTTCCTCATCCTCCTGGGCGTCGCCCCCGAGGACGACGAGGCCGTCTGCGCCCGGCTGGCGGCCAAGACCGTCGCGCTGCGCGTGTTTGAAGACGAAGCGGGCAAGATGAACCGCGCCCTCGCCGACGTGGGCGGACAGGCGCTGATCGTCTCCCAGTTCACCCTTTATGCCGACTGCCGCAAGGGCAACCGCCCCTCCTTCTCCGACGCCTGCGAGCCGGTCCGGGCCAAGGCCCTCTACGAGTGCTTCTGCGCCGGGGTGGAGGGCTTGGGCGTGCCCGTCGAGCGGGGCGTGTTCGGCGCTGACATGGCGGTCTCTTTGGTCAACGACGGCCCGGTCACCATCTGGCTGGACAGCCGGACGCTGAACGGGGAGGCGGGACGATGATCTTTGAATGCTATCCGAGCCCTTCCATGGACGAGAACGCTTACGTTGTGCTGGACGAGGATACGGGCGACTGCCTGGTCGTCGATCCCGGTGAGCCGGACAGTCCCGCCGTCGCCCGCGCCGCCGCACTGGGACGGGTAAAGTATATCCTGCTCTCCCACGGTCACTTCGACCATATCCTCGGCGCCGCCGCCTGCAAGCGGAAAACGGGTGCCCTGCTCATGATCCACGCGGCGGACGCGGGCATGCTCTCCTCCCCCGAGGCGAGCTTGTGCGCCCGCTTTTGCGGCGCCGGCCGGCAGGAGCCGGTCTCGCCCGACGCCACCCTTTCAGGCGGGGAAGAACTCCCCTTCGGCAGGGGCATCGTGCACGTGATCCACACCCCCGGGCACACGCCGGGAAGCGTCTGCTACCGCATCGGGGATCGCCTGATGACGGGGGATACCCTCTTCCGCGGGAGCGTGGGCCGCACCGATTTCGAGGGCGGAAGCATGGCGCAGATGCGCGCTTCGCTCCGGAAACTGACCGCGTTGCCCGACGACCTGCTTCTTCTGCCCGGCCATGGGCCTCAGACCACCCTCGCCCGTGAAAAGGCCGAGAATCCCTACGTAGCCGATCTGACCCCTTTGGAGTGAGGACAGCGCCATGAAACTCTGTTTGATCGGAAACGGATTCCGTTACGAATTGGAAAATCTTTGCCGTCTCTTCTTCCCCTTTGAGCGCATCGACGTCTGCGACGCCGCGCCGGGGGCGGAGGACGGCTTTGCCGCGTTGGCGGCCCGCCGGACCGGGCGGGACGGCGTGACGCTGACGGCGGGCTTTCGTCGGGACGGCTTTGCGGAGGAAGCGAGCGAGCGCCTGCCCGCCGGCGCCGACGACGAGACCTGTGAACGGCGGCTGGCCGTCCTCCTCTTCGGCCTGCTTTGCCAAGCGACGGGGGCGCGGCCGCCCTGGGGCATCCTGACGGGGGTGCGCCCGGGCAAGCTGATGCGCCGCCTGAGCGAGGAGATGGGCGCCGAGGGCGCCAGACGGTACTTCCGTGAGGAGCTGCTCTGCCGCGATGAGAAGATCGATCTCTGTCTGGCCGCGCAGGCGGGGGAGGAGGCCATCCTCTCCACCTCCCGCAGCGACCATTTCAGCTTGTATTTCTCGGTGCCCTTCTGCCCCACCCGATGCAGCTACTGCTCCTTCGTCAGCCACTCTGTCGAGCGGTCGGCCAAGCTGATCGAGCCCTACGTGGAGCGGCTGTGCGAGGAGCTGAGGGCGACGGGCGCGCTGGCGGATCGGCTGGGGCTGAAGCTGTCCACCGTCTACATGGGCGGCGGCACCCCCACCACCCTCTCCGCCGGGCAGCTGGCGCGCGTGTTCGCCGCGCTGGCCGCCTCCTTTGATCTGAAAAGCGCGAGCGAGTTCACGGTGGAGGCGGGCCGACCCGACACCGTTACCCCCGAGCGGCTGGACGCCATTCGCAAGGGCGGCGCCACCCGCATCTCCATCAACCCGCAGTCCCTCAACGACCGGGTGCTGGAGGCCATCGGCCGCCGGCACACGGCGCAGCAGACGCTGGACGCCTTTGCCCTGGCGCGGAAGATGGGCTTCGACAACGTCAACATGGATCTCATCGCCGGCCTGCCGGAGGACGACACCGATTCCTTCTCCCATACCCTGGACGGGGTGCTCGCCCTCGATCCCGAGAGCGTGACCGTGCACACCCTTTCCCTCAAGCGTGCCTCCCGTATGACGGTGGGCGGCGACCGTCCGGCCGCCGAGGCGGGGCGGACGGTCGACCGCATGCTGACCGAGGCCAACCGCCGGCTGACGGGCGCGGGGCTCTTCCCCTATTACCTCTACCGCCAATCCAAAACCGTCGGCAATATGGAAAACACCGGCTATGCCAAGCCCGGCTTTGAGGGCCGCTACAACGTCTTCATCATGGATGAGACGCATTCCATCCTCGCCTGCGGCGCGGGCGCGGTGACCAAGCTGCGCGCCGCCGACGGCTTCATCGAGCGGGTGTTCAACTTCAAGTACCCCTACGAGTACCTCTCCCGTTTCGACGAGATCCTCGCCCGCAAGGAGGCCGTGGCCGGCTTTTACGGGCGGCATCCGCTGGTTTAATGGTTGCCAAGCGGGCAAAACTGTGATAGAATACGGTTAGAACCGTCAAGGAGGAACCGATCATGGGCGTTTTTGAAGATACCGTCATCCGGGCCAAGGAGCTCATCGACGTCACCGGGGAAAAGGTGGGCGAGGTGCTGGACGCGCAGAAGACCCGCTTCCACATCGCCCGCTGCAAGAGCGAGCTGTCCAAGGATTACGAGGTGCTGGGCCGTCTGTGGTTCAGCCGTATGAAGGAGGACAACGTGGACGAGGAGGCCGTCAAGGCCGTTGTCGACGAGATCGAACTGCTGCAGGATCACCTGCGGGAGTATGAAGCCGAGCTGGCCTACGCCAAGGGCGACTGCGTGTGCGAGGCCTGCGGCGCCGCCAACCCCGCCGACTCCGATTTCTGCCGCAAGTGCGGCAAGCCCCTGTAAGCAGCAAACGCGCGGGATGACGTGGCGGCTCTGCCGTCATGTCATCTTTTGCAAGGAGAGAGTTATGGGCATACGGAAGCGTCATCAGCAGAACCTCGTGCAGGGGTCGCTGATCCTCGCGGTGGCGACCCTGCTGGTCAAGGTGCTGGGCGCCATTTACAAGATCCCGCTCGCCAACATCCTCGGCGAGTCGGGCAGCGGGTACTACAACACCGCTTACACCATCTACCTGCCGGTCTATTCGTTGGCCATGGCGGGTCTGCCCGTCGCCGTTTCCCGCATGGTCGCGGAGTCGGCGGCGCATATGCACTATAAGAACACCCGCAAGATCCTGCGCATCGCCCAACGCGCCTTTCTCATCACCGGCACGGTGGGCACCGTCCTGCTGCTGGTGTTCGCCTACTTCTACTTCTTTCATCAGCCCTTCCGCGACCTCTTCGGCATCACCGATCTGACCGGCAACGTCTACGCGACGGGGCTGATCGCCTTCTCCGTGTTTTTCTGCTGCGTGATGTCCAGCTATCGCGGCTACTACGAGGGCCTGCGCAATATGTACCCCACCGCCGTGTCCCAGGTCATCGAGGCGGCGGGCAAGCTGATCGTCGGCCTGGTGCTGGCGGGCGGCACGCTCTACGTATGCACCGAAAAGTTGGGCATGACCCAGGACCAGGCGGCCCCCTTCTCGGCGGGCGGCGCGGTGTTGGGCGTCACCCTCGGCTCGGCCGTGGGCGCGATCTATCTGATCCTGCGCCATCGCCGCATGGGCGACGGCATCACCGAGGAGGAGCTGGCGGCCGCGCCCGAGGCGGACGGCACCGGTATCCTGCTTAAGAGTCTTATCATCATCGCCGTGCCCATCGTCATCGGCTCTCTGGTGCGGGACGTCGCCGCGCTGATCGACCTGATCACCGTCAAGGCCCGGCTGACCACCCTGCTGACCGCACATCCCCATCTCATCGAGGAGCAGTTCGGCGTCGGCGTGTTCTACCCCGATCCCGCGGAGGGCGCCAATTACCTCTACGGGTGTTATACGGGCTTTGCCTACTCTCTGTACAACCTCGTGCCGACCATCACCGCCGTGATCGGCGTGAGCACCATCCCCACCCTGTGCACCGCCTGGGCAAGTGAGGACGCTCACAGCGTGGGGGAGAACGTGCGCTCCATCCTCAAGCTCTCCTCCGTCATCTCCCTGCCCGCGGGCGTGGGCATCGCGGCGCTGGCCGGCCCCATCCTCAATATGCTCTTTTCCGGCCGGCCCAACGCGGTCGTCATCTCCACGCCGGTGCTGGTGGTGCTGGGCTTCTCCGCCATTTTCGCGGGCGTGGCCGTGCCCACCACCAGTATGCTCCAGGCCATCGGGAAGCAGAACCTCCCCGTCATCAACATGGCCGTCGGCGTGGTGCTCAAGATCGCCGTCAACTACGTCCTCGTCGGGATCGAAGGGATCAATATCATCGGCGCCCCCGCCGGCACCGGCGTCTGCTACGCCTATATCATGATCGCCAACCTCGTCTGCCTCAAGCGGTACACCAAGGTCAGCTTCGGTCTCTTTTCTACCGTTTTCAAGCCCGCTTTTGCCGCTGTTCTCTGCGGCGGGGCGGCCTTTGGCAGCCATCTGCTGTTCTCACACAGCATTGGCGCAGGGAAGGTCGTTACTGCAATTTGCATAATAATTGCCGCTGTTGTTTATGCAGTTTGCCTCGGCGTTACCAAAACCTTTACCGAAAATGACATTTTGATGCTCCCGAAGGGCGAAAAATTGGCGAAAATCCTTGCAAAATTACACTGGATAGGTTAAAATAAACGAGGCGAAACAAGATATGGTGGATTACCCGCAGAAAGACCACTACGACTTTGACGATCTGCGCCGGGTCATGCGCATCCTGCGCGCGCCCGACGGTTGCCCCTGGGACCGGGAGCAGACCCACGCCTCCATCCGCAACGATCTGCTGGAGGAGGCCTACGAGGTCGCGGACGCCATCGACCGCGACTGTCCCGCCGACCTGTGCGAGGAGCTGGGCGACCTGCTGATGAACGTCATCTTCCACGCCGATCTGGCCGAGGATGAGGGACGCTTCTCCTTCGAGGACGTCGTCGACGGGATCGTGCGCAAGATGATCTATCGCCACCCCCACGTGTTCGGCGACGTGACCGCCGGGACGACGGGCGAGGTGTTGAGCAACTGGGACGCGCTCAAGCGCGCCGAGAAGAGCCAGAAGACCTATACCGACACCCTTGAGAGCGTGCCCCGCGCCTTCCCCGCGCTCATGCGCGCCCGCAAGGTGCAGAAGCGGGCCGCCAAGGCCGGCTTCGACTGGCCGGACGGCGAGGGCGCCTGGGACAAGCTGTCCGAGGAGATCGGCGAGCTGAAGGCGGCCGAGGCGGCGGGCGACGCCGACGCCGTTCGGGAGGAGCTGGGAGACCTGCTCTTCTCCGCCGTTAATGTCAGCCGTTTCCTTAAGGTCGACGCCGAGCAGGCGCTCGCCGCCGCCACCGAGAAGTTCATCGCGCGCTTTGCCGCCGTGGAAGAGCTCGCCGGGAAGCGCGGCGTGGAAATGGGGCGGGCCTCTCTCGCCGAGCTGGACGCTCTGTGGGACGAGGTCAAACGACAGGACTCTTAATACCGGCTTGCCGGTGTGGAGCATAAAATCTATTTTATGGAGGAAAAGATCATGAACAAAACCGAACTTATTGCTGCTGTCGCTGCGAAGACCGGCCTGACCAAGAAGGATGCCGACGCTGCCGTCGCCGCCGTCCTCGACTCCATCAAGGCCACTCTGAAAAAGGGCGGCAAGGTCCAGCTCTTCGGCTTCGGCACCTTTGAGGTCCGTAAGCGCGCTGCCCGTACCGGCCTGAATCCTCAGACCAAGCAGCCCATCAAGATCAAGGCGTCCAAGGCGCCCGTCTTCAAGGCCGCCAAGGCTTTCAAGGAAGCCCTGTAAGCTCAGCTTTTCCCCGACGGCCGGCGCGTTTGCGTCGGCCGTCTCTTTATCCGGAGGATTGCCGCTATGCGAATGGATAAGTATCTGAAGGTTTCCCGCCTCATCAAGCGGCGCACCGTCGCCAACGAGGCCTGTGACGCCGGCCGCGTCAGCGTGGGCGGCAAGCCGGTGCGCGCCTCCTACGAGGTCAAGATCGGCGACGAGATCACCGTGGCGCTGGGCACGCGGGTGCTCAAGGTACGGGTCACCGCGCTCAACGAGCACGCCGGCAAGGACGAAGCCGCCACGCTTTACACCGTGATTGATTGAATATCCCGCCTCCTTCCCTCATACCGTGGTAGAGGAAGAAAGGCGGGATCGTTTTGCACATCGAGGAAAAAGCGGCGCCCAAAGGGCCGCATACGCTCATTCTGGAAGAACGCAAGCGGCTGACCGTGACAGGCGTGACCGACGTGGACAGCTTCGCCCAGGATGGCATGACCGTTTATACCGGCATGGGCCGGCTTTCCCTGCGAGGTCAGGATCTGCGCATTGACCGGCTGGACACCGAAACGGGGGAACTGACCGTCACCGGCGCGATCTGGGCCATGGTCTACACCGACGAGCGGCCCAAGGGCGGGGTCTTCAAGCGCCTGATGAGATGAGCGAGATCCAGGTCGACGCTTCCGCCCAGGTGCTGACGTTTTGGCTGGCCGCGGCGGTGGGAGGGGCGCTGTGCCTGTGCTACGACCTGCTGCGCGTGTGGCGGCTCTGCCGCCCGCCCACGGCGGTGAGCGCTTTTTTCCAGGATATCGGATGGTGGGCGGTCGCGGCGGTAGTCACCTACCTCTTCTTGCTGGTGCGGTGCAAGGGCAGCGTTCGCTTTTTCGTCCTGCTGGGGGAGGGAATGGGGCTCCTGGCGACACGCCTGACGGCGTCCAGGGGCCTGATGGCTCTTGCCCGTCCGTCGGTCCGCTTTCTGCGCCGCATCCTGCGCCGCCTCCGCCGCCGGGCCGGAAAGACGCTCGCGCCCTTCCTCCGGCGACTGCGAAAGGGCGCGAAAAAAATTCATCTTTTGGCGAAAAACCTCTTGAAACGGCTTGCGGGGTTGTTGTATAATCGTTGTAACACGGGACGCCGCAGACAAGGGGGTAGAGCGCATGAAAACGGCCAGAGCTCGCACCGGCCGCAGCATTCTGCTTCGTCTGGCGCTGTTGGCGTTCGCGGTCTATCTCATCGTTCAGATGGCCATGGTCTACTCCGAGCTCAAGGAAAAGGAGCAGGTTCTCCTCCAAAAGCAGGCCGAGCTGGACTCCTACCTCCTCAAGAACGAGGAGCTGACCAACCTGCTGCGCAACGGCTCGGACAAGGAGATCATCGAGCGCGCCGCGCGGGACCGTTTGGGTTACGTGTACAAGGACGAGATCGTCTTCAAGCAAAAGAGATAAAATCGGGAGGAAATGCGAATTCATGAGTCAAATCGAGGTCGGCGCCATCATTGAGGGCAAGGTCACCGGCATCACCAAGTTCGGCGCCTTCGTCTCCCTGGGCGAGGGTAAGACGGGCATGGTGCACGTTTCCGAGGTTGCACAGACCTACGTCGAAAACATCAACGATTTCCTGACCGTGGGCCAGACCGTCAAGGTCAAGGTTCTGAACGTCGGCGAGGACGGCAAGATCAGCTTGTCCATCAAGCGCACCCAGGAGAAGCCAAAGTACGTCCCCCGTCAGCCCGTGCCCGCGCCCGAGCGCCCCACCGGCGCCGAGTGGACGGCCCGCCGCAGCGAGCCCCAGTCCTTTGAGGATATGATGAGCAGGTTCAAGCAGACCAGCGACGACAAGATCTCCGGCCTCAAGAAAAAGAACAACATCGACGGCCGCCGTTCCCGCAAGGGGACGAAGTAAGTGACGTCATTTTCCGCCGACTCCCCCGGAGTCGGCGCTTTTTCGGAATACCAAAGGAGGGATCATCCATGATCTATACCATCGAAAACGAGCGCCTGATCGCCAAGGTGTGCGACGTCGGCGGAGAGCTGGTCTCTCTGCGCCGCAAGGACAACGGCGTGGAGTACCTCTGGCAGGGAGACGCGACCTACTGGGCCGGCCACGCCGCCAACCTTTTCCCCATCTGCGGCCTGTGGGAGGGCAAGTACACCTACCGCGGCAAGACCTACGAAATGCTCCTGCACGGGTTTACCCGCAAGATGCCCCTGCCCCTGATCGAGCACAAGGCCGATTCGGTCACCTTTGCCATCCGCGCCAATGAGGAGACCATGGCCATCTATCCCTTCGACTTCACCTACACCGTCACCATCGCCGTTGTGGGCGAGACCCTGCGCACCACCTACGGCGCCGAGAATCACGGCAGCGAGGTCATGCCCTTCGCCTTCGGCGGGCACCCCGGCTTCTTCGTCCCTCTGGGCGGCGAGGGCCGGTTTGAGGACTGGTATATCCAGTTTGAGAAGGATGCCCGGCCCCGCGTGCTGGACATGGTCGAGTGCTACATGACCGATTCCACCACGCCCCTGCCGCTGGACGCCCGGCAACGCTATTACCTCCACCACGACATGTTCGACAACGACGCCATCTTTATGTGCGACGCCGGTCACGAGCTGACTCTCGCCAGCGAGAAGGGCGCCTGCTCGGCCACCGTCACCTTCCCCGAGATGCCCTACGTCGGGCTGTGGCACATCCCCGGCAAGGAAGCCCCCTACGTGTGCATCGAGCCCTGGATGAGCGTGCCCGCCTACCACGGCCGGATCGACGATCTGGAGACCAAGCGGGACATGGTCCGCCTCGCTCCCGGCGAGAAGCGGGTCGTCTCCTTCGACGTGACCGTCCGCTGACATGAGAGAGTTGTCCGTTTTCGCCGTTGCCGAGGCCGTCGCCGACCTCTGCTCCAAGGCCAACCGCCTCCTTCCGCCCGACGTGGAGGCCGCCGTGCGCGACGCCGCCGGGAGGGAATCCTGCGCGCTGGGACGGGAGGTGCTGTGCGACCTCTGCCGCAACGCAGAGGCCGCGCGCGATCTGGATCTGCCCGTCTGCCAGGACACCGGCATGGCCGTGGTGTTCCTCGAACTGGGGCAGGAGGTGCACCTGACGGGCGGCAGTCTGCGCGACGCCGTCAACGAGGGTGTCCGGCAGGGCTATGAGAAGGGTCTGCTGCGCAAGTCGGTGGTGGGCGATCCCCTCCGTCGGGTCAACACCGGGGACAACACCCCCGCCATCCTCCATCTTGACGTCGTGCCCGGCGACAAGGT
>CAMHOI010000008.1 GCA_946186725.1 uncultured Clostridia bacterium | reverse complement strand
ACGATCTGCGCCGCGACCCGCCGGCGAGCGTGGGCGGCTTCCGTGTGAGAGCCGTCTCCGACTACGAGGCGTCCTCCACCGTCGACGAGAAGGGCGCCGTCACCCCCATCCGCCTGCCCAAGGCGAACATCGTCAGCTTCGATCTCGCGGGCGGCCACGGCGTCATCGTCCGTCCCTCCGGCACCGAGCCGAAGATCAAGGTCTACCTCACCGCCGTGGGCGCCACCCGTGCCGAGGCCGAGGACGTGCGCGACCGTCTGGCCGCCGATATGAAGGAACGCCTGCAGTAAGGAGGAGCCATGAACCTCATCGTCTGCCTGGATGACGACAACGGCCTGCTGTTCAATCACCGCCGTCAGAGCCGCGACCGCGCCCTGCGCGCCGATCTGCTGGCGTCGCTCGGCGGCGCGCCGTTGTGGGTAAGCGCCTACACCGCCGCCCAGTTTGAGGAGGACGCCCCTCTGCGCGTGGACGACGCCTTCTGGGAGAAAGCGGGGGCGGGGGAGTGGTGCTTCGCCGAGTCCCTCCCGCCCGAAGGAACGTGGGAGAGGGTGGAGCGGTTGATCGTTTACCGCTGGAACCGCCGCTATCCCGCCGACGTCCGCCTGACGCCGCCCGAGATCCTGACGCTCGCCGGGAGCCGCGATTTCCCCGGCTCCTCCCACGAGCGGCTGACGCGGGAGGAGTACGTCCGATGACCCGCCGCCAAGTCCGGAACCTGACGAGCGTCCTGCTCGCCGTCGCCCTGATCCTTGCCGCCGCCTGGACGCTGTACGACCGCTATGGGCCCAAGCAGACGCCTGCGCCGGCCGCGTTCGTTTCGCAGGAGGAGATCCCGCCCTTTTCAGGAGCGCCTTACGTCGTTCTGAACGGCAACGTGCCCGCCTTTACCGAGGCGGACTACACCACCGCCTCCTACGAGTCCTATGCTGCCCTCGACGCCCTCGGCCGCTGCGGCGTGACCGTCGCCTGCGTCGGGCGTGACGTCATGCCCACCGAGCCGCGCGGCGCCATCGGCCAGGTCAAGCCCACCGGCTGGCACACCGTCAAGTACGACTGGGTGGACGGCAAGTATCTCTACAACCGCTGCCACCTCATCGGCTTTCAGCTGACCGGCGAGAACGCCAATCCCCGCAATCTCATCACCGGCACCCGCTTCCTCAACGTCGACGGGATGCTCCCCTTCGAGAACCTCGTCGCCGACTACGTCAAGGAGACCGGCAACCACGTGCTCTACCGCGTGATCCCCGTTTTCGAGGGGGAGGAGCTGGTCGCCCGCGGCGTGACCATGGAGGGCTACTCCGTCGAGGACGGGGGAGAGGGCGTCTGCTTCTACGTTTATTGCTACAACGATCAGCCCGGCGTCGTCATCGACTACGCCACGGGAGAGAGCCGCGCCGCCGGGTCGTGACCGCCGCACCCCGCCGAGCTTCAACAGAAGGGACGTTTTTTCATGCAGTCACTCAAGGATAAGATCCGCCGGGAGGGCAAGGTCTACCCCGGCAACGTGCTCAAGGTCGACGGCTTTCTCAACCACAGGATCGACGTCGACTTCCTCGCCGAGATCGGCCGGGAGTTTTATCGCCGCTACGCCGACGCGGGCGTGACCAAGATCCTGACCGTCGAGGCGTCGGGCATCGCCGTGGCCTGCGCGACCGCGGCCTTCTTTCATGTCCCCGTTCTCTTCGCCAAGAAGAGCAAGACCGTCAACATTTCCGACGACGTCTACACCGCCGAGGTGGCCTCCTACACCCACAAGACGGTCAACACCGTCATGGTTTCCCGGGAGTACCTGACCGCGGGGGAGCGCGTCCTCATCCTCGACGACTTCCTCGCCAACGGCGCCGCCCTGCAGGGGCTGATCTCCCTGTGCCGTCAGGCGGGCGCCGAGGTGGTCGGCTGCGGCGTCGTCATTGAGAAGGCCTTTCAGCAGGGGCACGCTCTGATCGAGGGCATGGGTGTGCGGGTGGAATCTCTCGCCCGCGTCGCCTCCATGGATCCCGAGACGGGCGTGACCTTCCTCGACGACTGAGACCGGACAAAGCAAAAACCGGCTGAAGCGATCTGCTTCAGCCGGTTTCGTTATACTCTTTTCAGTGAATATCGATGATTTTGTTGTCGTAATCGACGGTGATGCTTACGCCGAACAGGTCGAACAGCCCCTGCAAGCTGTGGTGGTCGATCATCATCTCCGCCCTGTCGCCATTTTGCTCCCTCCGCGCGTGCCGCGTGACGCCGGGCGGGACGGCGAGGACGTCCTGCGTGCCGCCCTCCGGGATGAGGGTGCAGTCGTCGTAACGGAACGTGAACGCCTCGTTTTGACGGTACATCATACAGACGGTTTCGTCCTTCCCCTGCACGATCCCGCCCAGCGCCGTCCACAGCCGCGTCAGCGGCAGTTCGACGTAGCCCTCCTCGGCGTGAAACACGGGGTCAAGGGGGAAGCTATAGTCATAAGTGACGTCCTCCCCCTTGACAAGCAAGGTGTATTCCCGCTCCACGACGGTGATTGTGATGGTGTCGGTGCAGCGGTCTTCTTCGGTCTCGACGACAACGGTCAGCGTGGTCGTCCCGGGCTTTAAGCCGATCAAAAAGCATTGACTGTTGTCCGTCTGAAAATAGCCCTTCGGATCGTTGCGAATGACTTCCGCGACGGTCGGATCGCCGACGACCCATTCGACGACGCCGTCAGATGGGGAAATCGGGCCCCAACTGTGAAATGCATATATGATCTTAACTTCTCCCACGTGAAAAGGGTTTGCCACATTCCGTTCTTCTTCCAGTCTTACGTACCGGGGCGTAGAATAATCATACCAGCTATGTGAGCCGGTGTCCACAAACTGGGATCCTGAAGAAGCATTCCCATCTTGCGCACCCGTTCCCGAGAGCCGGGAATCCGAGGGCTCGTGCCGACCTTGCGCTCCGGTCTGACAACCGCATAGTATCACGCCGATCAAGATAACAGGGATCAGTGCTTTCAGGCGTTGCATCATTCTTACTCCCCCCATAAGTTAATGCTTAAATCGAATCGACCCGTCGCCCAGAATATGATGTTGCATGAATTTGGCAGGGTTATTGCCGTAATTATTGTACACGGCCTGATCAGCAGCGAGCATGGCGTCATACACGATAAACTGCTCATCGGAACCACACTCCTTCCAAACAAAAAGCGACTGACGGATCAGTCGCTTTCAGCAACGCCCTTTTGCTTAGTGCAACTGATAACGGTGTACTAAAACCACGGGACGATGATTCTGTTTTCATTTCCATGATAACACGGATTGTGAACTTTGTCAACCGCCCTCAGCCCGGCGTGACAAAGGAGAGCCCTTTCTCCCGCAGGCCGTCGATGACGTCGCCCAGCACAGCGGCGTTGGTCGGGGAGGCGGCGTGCAGCAGGTAGATGGCGCCCTCGTGGGCGGCGTCGAGGATGCGCTCGCGCGCCTGCTGCGGCTCGGGCTGGTTGCTCAGGTCGTAGTCCAGATAGGCGAAGCTCCAGAATACGCTCCGGTACCCCAGCCGCCGGGTCATCTCCAGCGTCCGCTCCGAAAACTCGCCGTAGGGCGGGCGGAAGAGGGACATCTCATAGCCGAACTTCTCCTTCACGTAGTCGTGCAGGCGGGTGATCTCCGCCTCCGCTTCCTCAATGGACTTGGTCGGCAGGGAGGGGTGGGTCCAGCTGTGGTTGCCCACCGTGTGCCCCTCGTCGATCATCCGCCGCACCAGCGCCGGGCAGGTGCGGGCGAACTCGTAGGTGATGAAGAAGGTCGCCTTGACCCCCTTCTCCCGGAGCGTGTCCAGGATGGCGGCAGTGGTATCGTTGGCGTACCCCTCGTCGAAGGTCAGCGCGACCCCCGCACCTCCGTTGAGAAAGAGCGCGTCGAACCGGCCGTATTTTTCCTGAAAGGTCAGACAGCGCAGGGGCTGGTTCTTCTCATTGCGGGGGAGATCCTGACCCCAGCCGATCTTCTCGTTGCTCCACGCGGCCAGCTCGCCCTCGGCGGGCTCCCGCGAGGAGGGAGCGGCGCTCGACGTCTCCGGGCTGACCGGCCGGGAGGACGTCTCCTCCCGGGATACGGCGGCCGAGCTCGCCTGCGACGCGGCGCGGGACGACGCCTGCCTGCTTGCCGCGGCGGATGAAACGCCCGCCGCGCTTTCATTCCGACAGCCGCAGCAGACGGCCGCCAGCAGGCAGACCAGCATCAAACAAAACGTCCGTTTCATTCTTATTCCTCAAATCGTAAGATTCTTTCGGTCAGCGCGATGAGCGCGGGATCGTCGGAGGAATTGAGGATCTCCACCTTGCCCGGCTGTCCGCCCTCCCGGCGGGTGCCGCGCTCCTCGAGCCGGCGCCGCGTTTGCCGCGCCGTCCCCTCGCCGCCGTAGAACAGCGGCACGTCCCTGCCGAACTCGGCCAGGATGGCCTTGCTCACCAGGGGATAGTGAGTACACCCCAGAACGATGGAGTCCACCTTCTCGCGGTTGAAGGGGGCGAAAAGGTCCCGCAGGTATTCGTGCACCCGCTCGCTGTCGAAGTCGCCGCTCTCGATCAGCTCGGCCAGCCCCGGGCAGGGCAGGGGGATGATCTGCGCCACGTCGGTGTAGCGGTGGAGCAGGGTCATGAACTTCTCCTGCTTGAGGGTCAGCGGCGTCGCCATGACCAGCACGGTCGGGTTCTCCTTGGCCAGCGCCGCCGGCTTGACGGCGGGCTCGATGCCGATGATGGGGATCTCCGGGTGCGCCGCCCGCAGACCGGCGGCCGCGGCGGCGGTGGCGGTGTTGCAGGCGATGACCATGCCCTTGATCCCGCGGGCGATGAGCGCCTCGGCCATGGCGACGGTCAGCGCCTGCACCTGCTCCACGCTCTTGGTGCCGTAGGGCGCGTTGGCGGAGTCCCCGAAATAGATATAATTCTCGTCCGGCATCACCTTGAGCAGCTCCCGCAGTACGGTCGCGCCCCCGATGCCGGAATCGATGACGGCAATGGGCCAATTTTTGTCCAAGATCGTTGCGCCCCTTTTCTTATTGGTTCCGTTTCATTTTACCATACCGCCCCCGGGAGTGCAACGCCTTTTCTTGCTTTCGTGGCGGGAGTGTGGTACAATGTCTCCATTCAGAACGAAAGGGGAGAGAGCCGTGGTCAACGCCTATCGCGACGGGCTCAAAAAGGGCCTGCCTATCGGACTCGGCTATCTCTCCGTCTCCTTCGGCTTCGGCGTTTCGGCGGTCAACGGCGGGCTGAAGGCCCTCTGGGCCCTGCTGATCTCCATGACCAACCTCACCTCCGCCGGGCAGGTGGCCGGCCTGGCCGTCCTCGCGGCCCACGGCCCCCTGATCGAGATGATCCTTACCCAGCTGGTCATCAATCTGCGCTACGCCCTCATGGGCGTCGCCCTGACACAGAAGCTCGGCCGCTTCCCGCTGCCCCACCGGCTGCTCGCCGCCTTCGGCATCACGGACGAGATCTTCGCCGTCGCCGCCGCCGAGCGAAAGCCCGTCACCCCCTCCTTTTTCTATGGGCTGATGACCCTGCCTTACCTCGGCTGGGCGCTAGGCACCCTTCTGGGCGCTCTGGCGGGGGACGTCCTGCCCGCCTCGGTCAGCGGGGCGCTCGGCCTCGCCATTTACGCCATGTTCGTGGCCATCGTCGTCCCCGCCGCCCGGGAGGACGGCGGCGTCGGCTGGGCGGCGCTGATCGCCTGCGGGCTGTCCTGCCTGTTCCGTTATCTGCCGCTGTTTTCCTTCCTGTCGAGCGGCTTTTCCGTCATCGTCAGCGCCGTCGTCGCGGCCGCCGTCATGGCCCTCGTCCGCCCCGTCGGCGAGAGAGAGGGGGCGTCGTCGTGAGCGCGGGCTTTTTTGCCGCCGGGCTGGCCGCCATGGCGCTGACCACCTACCTCATCCGCATGCTTCCCTTCGCCCTGTTCCGCAAGAAGATCCGCTCTCCCTTTTTGCGCAGCTTTCTCTATTACACGCCCTACGCCGTCCTCGGCGCCATGACCCTGCCCGCCATCCTGTATTCCACGGGCAGTCTGCTCACCGCCGCCGTGGGGCTGGGCGTCGCGCTGATCCTCTCGTGGTTCAAACGGTCGCTGCTGACCGTGGCGGCCGCCGCCTGCGCCGCCGCCTGGCTCACCGGCTGGCTGACCTCCTTCATGGCATAAAAGAACGCTCCCGACAGGGAGCGTTCTTTTTCTTTCGTCTTGTTTACCCTTGCCAGAGCCCGTGAAGGTTGCAGTAGGCGAAGACCGCCTCCACCTCGTCCCCCTCGCACAGGGCGAAGGCGACTTCGGGCGTCTGCCCGGGCCGGAGCGCCTTGCGCTGGTTGCCCTGGCGGCTCTTGAGGGAGACCCACTCGATGAAATGCTCCTCGGTCATGGGATGCTCGGCGGCCCCCACCCTGACGGTGACCAGGTTGCCCTTTTTCTCCCACACGGGCACGTGCTTTTCGAGCGACGCGTCCACCGTGCCGGGGACGATTTCCTGCATGGGCTGACCGCAGCAGACCACAGGCACGCCCGTGCCCTTGACGATGGCGACGATCTGTCCGCACCGCGCGCAGCGATAAAACTTCATTTCCATGTTTCTTCCTCCTTTGATTTGGCGTTCTGATCCGATCATATCGCAAACGGCGGCCGTTGTCAATCGGCGCCGTCGACGACCACCTTGACGGGGCCGACGTTATCCCGGATCTCCAGGGTGACGCTGTGCGTCGCGATCCCGCTCTGGGGCGGGATGTCGATGGGCCCGAGGTTGTCGCTGATGTCGGTGACGACGTGCCAGCCGGCGGGCAGATGGAAGGTGACGGGCCCCACGTTGTCGCGCACGCGGATGACGCCGTTGCCCGCATAGGCCTCGCAGTTGGTCAGATAGATCTCGGTCGGCCCGACGTGGTCGGTCACCACCGCTCCCGACAGGTCGCCCGCGTCAAAATAAAGGGTCTGGCTGCCCAGGCGGCCGCCGCTGACCGCTTCGCCGTTGACAACGTGCCTGGGGCGGAAGATGGCCTTGGTGCCCGCGGTCAGAAGGAACGCGGCCACGATGGGGATCCAGTTGGCGATGATGTCCCCGTCCTTAAAACCCAGCGCGGTGCCGATGGGCTCCTCCAGCACCAGGAAGAGGAAGGCGAGAGGAAAGAACATGTCGGTGAACTTGAGCTGGATCACTTCGCCGATCAGCCAGGCGCTCAGCAGGACGGCGCCCACGATCCGCCATCCGCTCATCCCGGCGCCGAGGGTCAGCCCGATTCCGTCGAGGAGAAGCACCACGGCGGTGAAGATGAGGACCAGACCCCAGAACACGGGGCGGGTGAAGAGACGGAATTTTCTTCTTTTGGTTTGGGTCGTTTCGCTCATTTGGCAAACCTCGTTTCTTGAATGGTGTCGCGCACGGCGTTGTAGTAGGCACGGGAGATATAGGCGACCTTACTGCCGGTGACAAAGGTCGCGCGTCCCACCCCGGTGGGGGAGCGGGAGAGGGAACGCACAGCGCTCGTGTTGATCAGACAGCTTTTGGACGCCCGGACGAAGCAGCGGGGGAGTCGCCCAATCAGCTCGTGCAGCCGCATCGGGCAGAGGAAAACCTCACCCGCGGTGTGCGCCCACACGCGGCTCTCTCCGGTCTCGAAGAAGAGCACCTCGCGGCAGGACAGGAAGCACTCCTCGTTCCCCCGGCGGACGGCGATCTCGCCCTCGCCGCGCAGAACGCGGTCGACGGCCTCCTGGATCGACCGCACGCCGTCGTCCAGCTGCCGGGCGCGTATGAGGACCTCTTCGGGCCCGTCGGGGTCGATCTCCACGCGCAGCTTCATGTCTCGCCCTCCCTTGCTGTCTCAAGAATAGCGCGCTCTTCGCAGTTTGTAAAGGGGTGTGCGCCAAGCGGTCGAAAAAGGACGCCGACCGGTCGAAAAACCGGCCCTTTCGCATAAAAAGGGCCGGCTTTTTTACCGTTTTTCCGCAAGGATCTCGTCCAGGATCTCCGCCGCGTTGCTCACCAGCTGCACGCAGGGCCGCTTCCGGTAGAATTCGGGTGTGCGCTCGGTCGGGACGGGAGCGTGATCGCGCCCCGCCGCCCCGAGAAGCTCGCGGCAGACGATGGAGCCGCCGCTGCGCTCGCGGAAGCGGCGCGCCATCTCCTGAATGAGGGCGTAGTGCTCGGCCTTGGCCGCGCGGTCGGCGGGATCGGTCGGGCCCCAAAGACAGCCCGCCACCAGGAACATCCCGCTCGCGGTGCCGCAGACCTCGCGCAGGCGGCCCATGCCGCCCCCAAAGGAGGAGGACAGCCGCAGAGCGGTCTGCTCGTCCAGCCCGGTGACGTCGCAGAAGGCCAGAACCACCGCCTGAGAGCAGTTGTAGCCCTGCAAAAACAGCTCGCGGGCGCGCTCGGGATGGGTCATTTCAGCTCTTCCTCAACGGCGTCGGACAGATCGTCCAGCCAGTCGCCCTCGAAGAGCTCGACCAGCCCCTGATCGCACACGCGCGCCAGCGCGGGGTCAATGGGCAGACGGGCGACGTGAGGGATGCCCAGCCGCCCGGCGATCTCTTCGATGTGGCTCTCGCCGAAGATGGCGTGCTCTTTGCCGCAGTCGGGGCACTCGAAGTAGGACATGTTCTCCACCACGCCCAGGATGGGCACGTTCATCAGCTTGGCCATGTTGACCGCCTTCTCCACGATCATGGAGACCAGCTCCTGCGGCGAGGTGACGATCACGATGCCGTCCACCGGCAGGGACTGGAACACCGTCAGCGGCACGTCGCCCGTTCCGGGCGGCATATCGACGAAGAGGTAATCCACGTCCTCCCACACCACGTCGGTCCAGAACTGCTTGACCGTGCCCGCGATGACGGGCCCGCGCCAGACGACGGGATCGGTGTCGTGCTCGAGCAGGAGGTTGACGGACATGATCTTAACGCCCTTCTTGCTCACGGCGGGGAAAATGCCCAGGTCGCTTCCCTTGGCCCGCTCGGTGATGCCGAAGGCCTTGGGGATGGAGGGGCCGGTCACGTCGGCGTCGAGGATGCCGACCTTCTGTCCCTTGCGGTTGGCAAGCACCGCCAGCAGGGAGGTGACCAGACTCTTGCCCACGCCTCCCTTTCCGCTGACGACGGCGACGACGCGGCGGATGTGGGACATGGCGTTGGGTGCTTCGACCATGCTCTCCGGCTGACGGGAAGCACAGTCCTGCCCGCAGGTGGAGCAGTCGTGGGTGCAATCGCTCATAAGATTCACTCCTTCATATACTACCCGAACAGTATACCACTTTTCTTCCCCTCTTGCAACCCCGGGAAGACCGTGGTATAATAACTCCGTTATAAATGTAACGAAAAGGAGATCCTTACCCATGACCAAGATCGACATCGTCTCCGGCTTTCTCGGCGCCGGCAAGACCACCCTCATCAAGAAGCTGATCGCCGAGGCCCTGCAGGGGCAGAAGCTTGTCCTCATCGAAAACGAATTCGGCGAGATCGGCGTGGACGGCGGCTTCCTGCAGGAGGCGGGCGTCAATATTACCGAGATGAACTCCGGCTGCATCTGCTGCAGTTTGGTCGGCGACTTCGCCAAGGCGCTCGACCGGGTGCTGGACGAGTACGCGCCCGACCGCGTCCTCATCGAGCCCTCCGGCGTGGGTAAGCTTTCCGACGTCATCCGTGCCGTCAAGGGACTTCAGCGGGAGGACGTTGTCCTCAACTCCTTCACCGCCGTCGTCGACGCCAACAAGTGCAGGATCTATATGAAGAACTTCGGCGAGTTCTTCAACAATCAGATCGAAAACGCCGGCGCCGTCGTGTTCAGCCATACCGACGGGCTCTCGCCCGAAAAGCTGGCTGACGCCGTCGATCGCGTGCGCTCCCTCAACGCCGACGCCCCCCTGGTAACCACCCCCTGGGATCAGTTGGACGGGGCCGCTCTGCTCGCCGCCATGGAGAACACCGATACGCTCGCCATCCGCCTGCGCGAGCTGGAAGACCATGAGCATCACCATCACGACCACGATCACGACCACGACCACGGTCATGAGCACGAGCATCACGATCACCCCGCCGATTGCACCTGCGGCTGCCATGACCACGACCATGAGCATCACCATCACGCCGACGAGGTCTTCTCTTCCTGGGGACGGGAGACCACCCGCGTGTTCACTCATGAAGAAATGGCCCAAGCCCTCCTGGCCATGGACGACTCCTCGGTCCTTCGCTGCAAGGGCATTGTCGCCGGGCAAAACGGCGGCTGGATCCACTTTGACTATGTGCCGGGCGAGCCCGACGTGCGCACCGGCCCCGCCGCGGTGACCGGCCGGCTCTGCGTCATCGGCTCCGATCTCAAGGAGAGCGCGCTCGCCGCCCTCTTCGGCCTGTAAGGAGGCCCTCCATGGAGATCCCCGTCTACCTCTTCACCGGCTTTCTTGACGCGGGCAAGACCCGCTTCATTCAGGAAACGCTGGAGGATGAACGCTTCAACAAGGGCGAGCGCACCCTTCTTCTGCTCTGCGAGGAAGGGGAGGAGGAGTACGTCCCCGAGAACTTTTCCGGGCACAACGTCACCCTCCACGTCGTGGAGGAGCCCGACTGGTTCACGCCCGACCGTCTCTCGGCCCTGCAGAAGCGCACCCGCGCACAGCGCGTCGTTGTCGAGTACAACGGCATGTGGCAGCTTTCCGCCTTCTTCAACGCTCTGCCCGACAACTGGAACGTCTATCAGGAGATGTGCTTCGCGGAGGCGACCACCTTCGCGGCCTTCAACGCCAACATGCGCTCTCTCGTCGTGGACAAGCTCCAGGGCGCCGAGCTGATCGTCTTCAACCGCTGCCCCGCCGACCTTGACAAGGAGCCGCTGCATAAGATCGTGCGCTCGGTCTCCCGCCGGTGCGACATCGCCTATGAGTATGCCGACGGTCACGTCGAGTACGACGACGTCGAGGACCCGCTGCCCTTCGATCTCGACGCCCCGGTCGTTGAGATCGAGGACAGAGACTACGCCCTCTGGTTCCGCGACATGAACGAGGAGCCGCAGAAGTATGTCGGCAAGACCCTCCGCTTCAAGGGGATCGTCGCCGCCGACGGCAAGCTGCCGAAAGGCACCTTCATTGTCGGCCGTCACATCATGACCTGCTGCGTGGAGGACATCCAGTACGGCGGCGTGGTCGCACTCTGGGCGGGCGCCGATCAGCTTCACACCCGCGACTGGGTGACCGTTACCGCCGATTTTGCCATGGAGAAGCATACCGCCTACCGCGGCGTCGGCCCCGTTCTGCACGTCAGAGAGCTGGCCCCGGCCGTTCAGCCCGACGACCCCGTCGCCACCTTCTATTGAGAGGATCGCCCCGTTTTCCGCGGGGCGATTTTTTCGTTTTGACTTGACTATCCCGCCCACCTATAGTATAATACATACAGCGAAAACCACCATATTTAGTAAAGGGGTCGTGTACCATGTTAGTCTCCGCCAAAGAAATGCTCCAAAAGGCCAAGGCCGGCCATTACGCCGTCGGCCAGTTCAATATCAACAACCTTGAGTGGACCAAGGCCATCCTCCTTACCGCGCAGGAAATGAATTCTCCCGTCATTCTCGGCGTTTCTGAGGGCGCCGGCAAGTATATGTGCGGCTACACCACCGTCGTCGGCATGGTCAACGCCATGATCTATGAGCTGGGCATCACCGTGCCCGTCGCCCTCCACCTTGACCACGGCAGTTATGAGGCCGCGCTCAAGTGCATCGACGCGGGCTTCTCCTCCGTCATGTTCGACGGTTCCCATTATCCCATCGAGGAGAACATCGCCAAGACCCGCGAACTGGTCGCCCTGACCGATCGCCTGGGCGTCTCGCTGGAGGCCGAGGTCGGCGCCATCGGCGGGGAAGAGGACGGCGTCGTCGGCGGGGGCGAGGTCGCCGACCCCGACGAGTGCAAACGCATCGCCGACCTGGGCGTCACCATGCTCGCCGCCGGTATCGGCAACATCCACGGCAAGTATCCCGCCAACTGGAAGGGCCTCTCCTTCGACACCCTCGCAGCCATCCAGGAGCGCACCGGCGAGATGCCTCTCGTCCTCCACGGCGGCTCCGGCATCCCCGAGGAGATGGTGCGCAAGGCCATCACCCTCGGCGTCTCCAAGGTCAACGTCAACACCGAGTGCCAGCTCGCCTTCGCCGCCGCCACCCGCGAGTATATCGAGGCGGGCAAGGATCTCGAGGGCAAGGGCTTTGACCCCCGCAAGCTTCTCGCCCCCGGCGTCGAGGTCATCAAGCAGACGGTGCGCGACAAGATCACGCTTTTCGGTTCCGCCGACAAAGCGTAACCCTTTTTGACA
Source organism: uncultured Clostridia bacterium (assembly GCA_946186725.1). Lineage (GTDB taxonomy): Bacteria > Bacillota > Clostridia > Oscillospirales > Acutalibacteraceae > RGIG2206. The sequence continues at coordinate 943 of CAMHOI010000008.1, read as the reverse complement.
GGGCGCCTCTCTCCCGGGAGAGGCGCTTTTTTGTTGCCCCATCGGCTTTTGACAAATTGCTTGATTTTTCCCGCTTTGACCTCTTGACATTTAGAAACGATGCCGATATAATGAAACTGTGAATTTATCCTTATGTGTGCGGGCGTGTTACGGCGCCGCCCATAGGGGTATGATTTGGATCGAATCTTTGAAGGAGGCATTCCCATGAAGAAAATTGTTTCCGTGCTCCTGTGTTTGGTTGTCACCTGCAGTCTGATCGCCGTCGCCGCCATTTCCGCGAGCGCGGAGGGCGTTCTGGCTCTCGGTGCTTCCGCCACATCCGTCAAGGTCGGCGAGCAGACCACCATTACCGTCTCCCTGAGCGGCACCACCGCGAATCAGGATACGGCCGGTTCCGTGCAGCTGACGCTGGACAACAAGGTCACGCTCGTCTCCGGCGAGTGGCTCAAGACCGGCGGGACGCTCTCCGGCGGCAACACCACCAAGCTGAACGGTGCCATCGCTTTCGCGACCCCCACCGATTTCAACGGCGATTATTTCCGGTTCGTCGTTGAGGGCGCCAACGTCGGCAAGAGCACCATCTCCGTCACCGTTACCCTCAGGGCCGGCACCACCGTCCATGAGAACCTCACCCAGACCATCGACGTCACCGTCGAGTGCGCCACCCACACCTGGAGCGACTGGTCCGAGACCACGCCCGCCGGCTGCACCACCAAGGCCGTCGAGTCCCACACCTGCACCGTCTGCGGCGCCACCGAGACCCGTGACGGCGACGGCCCCACCGGCCACAGCTTCACCAACTACGTCTCCGACAATAACGCCACCTGCCTCGTGGACGGCACCAAGACCGCGAAGTGCGACAACTGCGACGCCACCGACACCATCGCGGATGTCGGCTCCGCGCCCGGCCATCACAGCTTCACCAACTACGTCTCTGACAACA
>CAMHOI010000007.1 GCA_946186725.1 uncultured Clostridia bacterium | reverse complement strand
TGGAGATGGACGCGGAGATCGCGGCCTGCCTGTACACCGGGATCGCCACCGACACCGGCTGCTTCAAATTCACCAATACCTCCGCCAAAACGCACGAGATCGCCGCCCGTCTCATCGAGGCGGGGGCGCCCTACGGCGAGATCAACCGCATCATGTTCGACACCAAGTCGCGCGCCCGCCTGGAGGTGGAGCGCATGGCGCTGGAGAGCATGGAATACCATTTCGACGACCGCTGTGCGCTGATCGTGGTGACCGAGGAGATGGAGGCCATGACCACCCCCGGCGAGCTGGAGGGCATCACCGCCCTGACCCGGCAGGTCGAGGGCGTTCAGGCGGGCCTGACCTTCCGCTACAAGGGGCCCGACCGCTACAAGGTCTCCGTGCGAACGGTGGAACCCATCGACGCGTCCGCCATCTGCGGCCGTCTGGGCGGGGGCGGTCATCTGCGCGCCGCAGGGTGCGAACTGAACCTGTCCCTGGCAGAAGCCAAAAAGGCGGCGCTTGCCTCCGTCGCGCAGGAGCTGGACAAGCCATGCAGGGATTGATCCTACTGAACAAGCCCGCCGGGCTGACCTCCTTCGGGGCGGTGGCACGGGTGCGGCGCATCGTCGGAGAAAAACGCGCCGGTCACACCGGGACCCTCGATCCCATGGCGACCGGCGTTCTTCCTGTTCTGCTCGGGCGGGCCACTCGCCTGTCCGGCTTTCTGCTGGAGGCGGATAAGGGCTACCGCGCCGACGTCCTGCCGGGCGTCGTGACCGACACCCTCGACGTGACGGGGAAGGTGCTGGCGCAGACCGGTCTCTCCCCCGCCCGCGCGGAGGTGGAGGCGGCGCTGGCCGACTTCCGTGGCGAGATCGAGCAGACGCCGCCCATGTATTCCGCCCTCAAGCAGGAGGGGCGGCGGCTGTACGACCTGGCGCGCGAGGGCGTGGAGGTCGAGAGGCCGTCCCGCCGTGTGGAGATCAAAAAGCTCGACCTGGTGGAGATCACGCACGAGGGTCACTGGATCCTGGACGTGGTCTGCTCCAAGGGGACGTATATCCGCTCCCTGGCCGACGACCTGGGGCGGCAGCTGGGATGCGGCGCGACGCTGGCCGGCCTTTGCCGCACGCAGACGGGCGGCTTCACACTGGAGGAATGCGTGGGGCTGGAAGAGCTGGAAGCCGATCCTGCCGGTCATATCCTCTCTGTTGAGCGGTGTCTGGCTCATCTGGGACAGGTCAGGGTGACCGAGAAGCAGGCCCACCGCTTCGCCAACGGCGGCGAGCTGGCGCTCGACCGTCTGCCCGAAGGGGCGGCGGCCGGGGCCGATCCGATCCGGGTATACGCGCCCGACGGGACGCTGCTCGGTCTGGGCGCGCCGAAGGACGGGGCGCTGAAGGTCGCTTGTCTGCTGATCGAGGAGGTTGCAAAATGATCCGATCCAACGAGCCGGTCGCTCTTTCAGGCGGCTGTATCGCGGCGCTTGGCACCTTTGACGGGGTACATCTGGGGCACCGGAGGGTACTGGCCGACGCCGCAGGGGCCGGTCTGCCCGTGGCGGTGGTCACCTTCGCCCAACACCCGCAAAGCGTGCTGGGCGGGCCGGCCAAGCAGCGACTCTTCTCCCCCGAGCGGTGCGACGCACTCTTCGAGAAGCTGGGGATCGCTGCGGTCGTCCGGCTGGATTTCGCCGCGATCCGGGATATGAGTCCCGACGCCTTCCTCGCTATGCTGGTCGGGCGGATGGGCGCCAAGGGCTTCGCCTGCGGATACAATTTCCGGTTCGGGCGAGGCGCCGAGGGCGACGCCGCCGCATTGGCCGCCTATTGCAAAAAAAGAGAACTGTTCTGCTCCGTCAGCGAGCCGGTCTCGGCGGGCGGCGGGATCGTGTCGTCCAGCCGTATCCGGGAGGCCGTCGCCGCGGGCGAGATGGAAACGGCCGCGCAGATGCTGGGCGCCCCCTACTGCATCGAAGGGCCCGTGGAGCACGGCGACGCGCGGGGACGGCTGCTGGGCTTCCCCACCGTCAACCAGGCGCTCGAAGAGGGCTGCGTTCTGCCCCGGTTCGGGGTCTACGCCGCCCGCGTAAACCTCAACGGAAAAGAGTATCCCGCCGTGACCAACGTGGGAGTGCGGCCGACCTTCGGCGCGCCGCGGCCGCTCGCGGAGAGCCACGTCATCGGCTTTGAGGGCGATCTGTACGGCGAAGGTGTCGCCGTCGCGCTGAAGCGGTTTTTGCGTGAGGAACGCAAATTTGACTCCCCAGAGGCGCTGATCGCGCAGATGCGGGCGGACGCCGAGCAAGCGGCGAAATAGCGTGCAAAAAAGCCCGGCTGTCGGATGACAGCCGGGCTTTCGTATTGAGGGGATCAGAGGGTGTAATTCTCGCCGTAGATACCGGGGACGGCACCGCGGGCGATGAGCGCCGCGTTGTCCTCATGGGCGATGAGCCACTTGTTGACCCGGAAGAGGAAGGGGTCGCCGGTGGGCGCGGCGAGGGGGGTGTTGGTCCCCTTGAGCAGGCCGCACACGCAGCCGAAGCCGCTCTCCTCCACCTCGATGGGGCAGAAATGAAGGGTGGTCGCGTAGACCTCGATGGCCTCGCCACGGTTGAGGCGGAAGGCGACGACCTTGGCGGAGTCGAAGCGGTTGCCCTCCTCCAGATCCCGGCGGTCGCCGAGCAGAAGGATGAGATCCCGCACCGCGACGTTCACCTCAGAGCAGGTGTGCCACTCCAGCGCGTTGAGCCGGTGGCTGTGGCCCCAGGTGTAGCCGAGCTGGGTCTCCAGGTCGCCGAAGACGGCCCGTTTGATCTCCCCGGCGATGGGCAGCGCCTCAAACTCCGGGCGGGAGGGAACGTAGGAGGAACCCTCGTCGGGCATGGGGATGGCGTCGCCGGCGGCGACGATGTCCCGGGTATCGAGGGAAAGCACCCGGCCGAAGCGGGCAAACTCGGGATCGGTCACGCGATGGATCTTCATCGGCTCGTCCTTCTTTCAGTCAAGCTCGGCCAGGCGGGCCTTCAGGCCGGCCAGCTGATCGGCCAGCTGCGCGGGCAGGCGGTCGCCGAACTTCTTGTAGTGCTCGGTGATTTCGGCGGCTTCCTTCTCCCACGCGGCCTTATCGACGTCGAGGATGCTCTCCAGCGTGGCGACGTCCATGTCAAGATCGGTGCGGTCGATGTCCTGCGGATAGGGCAGGTAGCCGATGGCGGTCTCGCGGGCGTCAACCTTGCCCTCGCAGCGGTCGATGATCCAGTTGAGCACGCGCATATTGTCGCCGTAGCCCGGCCAGAGGAAGTTGCCGTCCTTATCGGTGCGGAACCAGTTGACGTTGAAGATCTTGGGCGCCTTGTCGCCCAGGCGCTCGCCCATGTCGAGCCAATGGCGGAAGTAGTCGCCCATGTGGTAGCCGCAGAAGGGCAGCATGGCCATCGGATCGCGGCGGACGACGCCCACGGCGCCGGCCGCGGCCGCGGTGGTCTCGGACGCCATGGCGGAGCCGATGAAGACGCCGTTCACCCAATCGCGGGACTGGTAGACCAGGGGCGCGAGCTTGGCACGGCGGCCGCCGAAGACGATGGCGGAGATGGGCACGCCCTCGCCGGTCTCAAACTCGGTGGAGAGGCAGGGGCAGTTCACCGCGGGCGCGGTGAAGCGGCTGTTGGGATGGGCGGCGGCGGTGCGGACCTTGTCGTTCTTGTCGTAGGCACGATAGTCCCAGGGCTCGCCGCGCCAGTTGAGGGCGTGCTTGGGCGGGTTCTCATCGAGGCCCTCCCACCAGACGGTGTTGTCGTCCAGATTCAGGGCGACGTTGGTGAAAATGGCGTTGCGCTTGGTGGACTCCAGCGCGTTGAAGTTGGAGTGGGCGTTGGTGCCGGGCGCGACGCCGAAGAAGCCGTTTTCGGGGTTGATGGCGTAGAGGCGGCCGTCCTTGCCGATGCGCATCCAGGCGATATCGTCGCCGACCGTCCAGATCTTGTACCCCTTCTTACGCAGGTACTCGGGCGGGATGAGCATGGCGAGGTTGGTCTTGCCGCAGGCGGAGGGGAAGGCGGCCGCGATGTAGCGGACCTCGCCCTTCGGATTCTCGAGGCCGAGTATGAGCATATGCTCGGCCATCCAGCCCTCGTTGCGCCCCTGGAAGGAGGCGATGCGCAGCGCAAAGCACTTCTTGCCCAGCAGGACGTTGCCGCCGTAGGCGGAGTTGACGGAGATGATGGCGTTGTCCTCGGGGAACTGGCAGATATACCGCTTCTCCGGGTCGATATCGCAGGAGGCGTGGAAGCCGCGCACCCAGTCGTTGCTGTCACCGAGGGTGTCGAGCACCTTCTGGCCCACGCGGGTCATGATGGCCATGTTCAGCACGACGTAGATGGAGTCGGTGATCTCGATCCCGATCTTGGCCAGAGGAGAGCCGATGGGGCCCATGGAGAAAGGAATGACGTACATCGTGCGGCCGCGATAGGAGTCGCGGGCGATGTCGTACAGCCGCTCGTACATCTCCTGGGGATCGCACCAGTGGTTGGTGGGGCCGGCGTCCTCCTCCTTGCGGGTGCAGATGAAGGTGCGGTCCTCCACGCGGGCGACGTCGTTGGGCTTGGTGCGGTGGAGGTAGCAGCCGGGAAGCTTCTCCTCGTTGAGCTTGATCATTTCGCCGGTCTTGACGCCCAAGGCGCGCAGGGTATCGAGCTGGCTCTCGGAGCCGTCGATCCAGACGACCGAATCGGGGTCAACGAGGGCTTGCATCTCGCTGACGAAACGAAGGACAGAAGAGTTGTTGGTCATGGGAATACTTCCTTTCCAAAATGCCCATGGGACATATAATAAACGCAAAAGCCGGCGGTAATTCCAATTCTCGCCTATTTTATATTATACCAAATGCATTTTGGAATTGCAACCCGATAATGATAATTATTTTATGTCGGTCAGACAGTCGATGGGCATGGTGGCGTAGGCGTTGAGAGAGCCGTCGGCGTAGTGCCCGGCGAGTGCCTCATAGTAGCCCTGGACGCCGACCATGGCGGCGTTGTCCCCGCAGTAGCAAAGCTCGGGGCGGCCGAAGCGCCAGCCGTGGGAGGCGCACATGGCCTCCATGCGGCGGCGCAGCTCGCTGTTGGCGGAGACGCCGCCCGCGAGCGCGATCGACGTATGCCCAAGGTCGAGGGCGGCCTGCTCGGTGGCGCGCAGGAGCATATCGCACACGCGCCGGCGCAGGGCGGCCGACAGGTCGGGCACCGAGACGCTCTCTCCCTTCTGTTCGGCGTTGTGGAGAAGATTGACCACCGCGGTCTTGAGGCCCGAAAAGCTGAAATCGTAGGGGTGGTCCGCGACGTGGGGAAAGGGCAGGTCGTAGGCGTCGGGATCCCCTTCGTCCGCGATCCGGTCCAGCGCGATGCCGCCGGGGTAAGGCATACCCATGGCGCGGGCGGATTTATCGAAGCACTCCCCTGCCGCGTCGTCGTGGGTGCGGCCGATGACGCGGTAGTCGGTATAGTCCCGCACTTCGACCAGATGGCTGTGCCCGCCGGAAACGACCAGACAGAGGAAGGGCGGCTCCCAATCGGGGCGGGTGATATAGTTGGCGGCAATGTGGGAGCGCAGATGATGGACGGGGATGAGGGGCTTGCCCGCGGAGAGCGCCAGTCCCTTGGCAAAGTTGACTCCCACGAGCAGGGCGCCGATCAGGCCGGGAGCGTAGGTCACGGCGACGGCGTCGATCTCCGACAGGGTGACGCCCGCCTCCTTCAGCGCCGCCCCGGTGACGCCGGTAATGGCTTCGGCGTGCCGGCGGGAGGCGATCTCGGGCACGACGCCGCCGTAGATCCGATGCTCCTCCACCTGGGAGGCGACGATGTTGGAGAGCACTTCCCTGCCCCGCGTGACAGCGGCGGCGGTCTCGTCGCAGGAGGACTCGATGGCAAGAATGTTCATGAAAGCTCCTTTTGCATGGTCAGGCCGTCCTCGCGGGGGAAGTCGTAGAAAGCGGGACGGCGGGCGATGCAGACGTAGTTTTGGGTGAAATAGAAGGATCGCGCGCCCTCGTTGGAGGCGCGCACGTCGAGCAGGACGCGGGTCAGCCCCTGCCGGCGGCACCAATCCTCGGCGGCACTCATCAGGGCGGAGGCGATCCCCCGGCGGCGATAATCGGGATCGACGGCGAGCAGAGAAAGATAACCCAGGTCGTCCTCGGCACGAAGGGCGGCGAAGCCGACGAGTCGGTCTCCTTCCCATGCGGTGGGCAGGAAGGCGCCCGCGGCGATCTCGGCCTCAAACGCGCGGCCGGACCAGGGCTTGGCAATGGTTTGGGCGCACAGGCCCGCAAGCGCCTCGACGTCCGCCGCGCAGGCGGGGCGCAGGGCGATCACAGTCCTTCGGCCGCCCCGGGAATGGCGGCGGCGATCTCGTCCCGGCAGCGGCGGTAGTCCTCCAGCGTGCCGCCGTAGGGATCGGAGATCCCTGTCCCCAGCGTGCGGGCGTCAAAACCGCTCTCCCGCAGGAAGGCGGCGGCGCTCTCGCTCATACAGCAGATGCGGTCGGCGGCGCTCAGCAGCTCCCGCGTGACGGGCTTGGCGGCGTGAGAGGAGATGTCCTCCCCCACTTCGGCCATGGCGGCGACGGCGTGGGCGCTGGCGGGCGCGCCCGCCCGGGCGGCCAGGCCGGCGGAATCGGCGGCGGCGTCAAGGCCCTTTTCACGCGCGTAGCGGTTGAACAGGGCGGCCGCCATGGGAGACCGGCAGGTGTTGCCGGTGCAGACGAACAAAACGCGTTTCATGTCATCCCTCCCTCAGCCCTTCGCCTCGTACCAGTCCCGACCGACGTGGACGTCGGCGGGCAGGGGCACCTGCATGGCGAAGGCGTGCTCCATCTCGGCGGAGAGGATCTCGGCGGCGCGGGGCGCGTCGGCCTCGGAGGCCTCGACGATCAGCTCGTCGTGGATCTGGAGGATGAGGTGGGCGTCGGGCAGCTCCCGCCGCAGGCGCTCCCACACGCGCACCATGGCGATCTTGATGATATCGGCGGCGGTGCCCTGTATGGGCGCGTTGCGTGCAACCCGCTCCCCGAAGGCGCGCAGCTGATGATTGGAGGAAGCCAGCTCCGGCAGATAGCGGCGGCGGCCGAAGGCGGTCTCGACGTAGCCGCGCTCCTTGGCCTCGGCGACGACGCGGTCCATATAGGCGGCGACGCCGCTGTACTTGCCGAGGTAGCTGTCGATGTAGCGCTTGGCCTCGTTGAAGGAGACGCCGATGTCCTTGGCCAGGGAGAAGGGGCCGATCCCGTAGACGATCCCGAAATTGACCGCCTTGGCGCGGGCGCGGAGCAGGGGCGGCACGGCATCCATGGGCAGGCCGAACACCTGGGACGCGGTGGCGGTGTGGATGTCGGCGCCGGCACGGAAGGCCTCGATCATGGCGGGGTCGCCCGACAGATGGGCGAGCACGCGCAGCTCGATCTGGGAATAGTCGGCGTCGCACAGCACCCGCCCCTCGGGGGCAAGGAAAAAGCGGCGCATCTTGCTTCCCAGTTCGGTGCGCACGGGAATGTTCTGCAGGTTGGGCTCGGCGGAGCTGATGCGGCCGGTGCGCGTCTCGGTTTGATTGAAGCTGGTGTGGATGCGCCCGTCGGGGGCGATGGCCTTGGTCAGCCCCTCGCAGTAGGTGGAGCGCAGCTTGGACAGCTGGCGGTATTCGAGGAGGAGCTCGACGGCGGGGTGCTTGTCCCGCAGCTCCTCGAGCACCTCGGCATTGGTGGAATAGCCGCTCTTGGTCTTCTTTCCGGCGGGGAGGCCGAGCTTGACGAAAAGGGCCTCTCCGAGCTGCTTGGGCGAGTTGAGATTGAATTCATAGCCGACCAGCTCCCAGATCTCGCCCTGCAGGAAATCGACCCGCTGCTGCAGCTCCTCCCCGAAGGCGGCGATCCCCGCCCGATCGACGAGGAAGCCCCGCTGTTCCATGTCGCACAGGACGCGGGCGAGGGGCAATTCCATCGTTTCGAGCAGCTCCATGCCGCCCACGCGGCGCAGCTCCCCGGTCAGGCGATCGCACAGCAGGGAGAAGGAAGCGAAGGGAGCGAGCGTTTCGTCCTCCAGCGGGACGGCGGGCACCCCGTAGGCGCCCAGCAAGCGGGCGACGTCATAGCCGCCGGCGGAGGGGTTGAGGAGGTAGGCGGCCAGGGAGGAATCGAAGGTCACCTCGGCGTCCGGCGCAAGGGCGTAGAGGGCTTTGGCGTCGTTCACGCGCAGGGTGCGGCCGCGGACAAAGGCGGGGATCGCCTCCCGGGAGAGGGCGGCGATCCTGTCCCCGGAAAGGGCGACGGCGCCCTCATCGGTCAGGACGAGATCGACCCTGTCCCCCAACTGATCGGGGTCGGCCACGGTCAGGGAAGGGAGGTCGGGCGCCGCTTCCGCCGGGGCGGCGACGGGGCCGGGGGTAAGGGACAGCCGCTCGATGAGCTTGAACATCTCCAGCCGCGCCAAATGGGAGGCCAGCTCCGCCTCCCGCACGGGACGCAGACGATAGGCGTCGGGGTCGGTGGGGATGGGCACCTCGGTGCAGATGGTGCCGAGGGTGCGGGAGAGATAGGCGCTTTCCCTGTCCCGGGTCAGCTTAGCGCGCAGTCCCTGCGGGATGGAGGGATCGTCGAGGGCAGCGTAGACGCCGTCGAGGCCGCCGAAGCGGGACACGAGAGAGACGGCCGTCTTCTCCCCCACGCCGGCGACGCCGGGGATCTTGTCCGAGGCGTCGCCCATGAGCGCCTTGACCTCGATAAGATCACGGGGCTTGAGCCCGCCGTAGTGCTCGGCGATGGCGGCCTCGTCGCAGGTGACGATCTCGGGGCGGCCCATCTTGGTGGCGGTGAGGAGGACGGTGACGCCCCCGCCGACGAGCTGAAGCGCGTCGCGGTCGCCCGTGGCGACGTAGCAGACGTCGCCCCGCTCGCGGGCGGCACGGGAGAGGGTACCGAGGATATCGTCCGCCTCATAGGTCTCACGGGAGACGGTGGCGACGCCCATCTCGTCGAGCAGATCCTTGAGGGGCTGCATCTGCTCGGCAAGCTCCTGGGGCATTCCCTTGCGCCCCGCCTTGTAACCCTCGTAGAGGGCGTGGCGGAAGGTGGGCGCCTTGAGATCGAAGGCGACTGCGACGGCGTCGGGGCGGGTCATCTCCTTGAGACGGAGGAAGATATTGAAGAAGCCGACCAGGGCGTTGGTATATTGACCATCCTTTGTGGTCAGCAGACGGATGCCGTAAAAGGCGCGGTTGACGATGCTGTTGCCGTCAATGAGGAGCCAGGTCACGGGCAGATCCTTCCTTTCGTTCATTGTCCCTTACAGTATAGCACACATCCGAGAAAAAACGAATCTTTTTTTGAAATCGCGCGCAGGATATGGTATACTGATGAAAAGGATGACAGGCGGAAGGAGGCGGTGCCGGTGCGGATCGGCGAAATGGAAACGGACGCATTCGCGGCCCTTGCGCCCATGGCGGGCGTCGCGGACAACACCTTCCGCGCTCTGTGCCGCCGCTGGGGCGCCGCCTACACGGTAACCGAGCTCATCAGTGCCAAGGCGGTCACCCTCGGCGACCGGAAGTCGCACGAGCTGCTCTCGGTCACCGACGGAGAGCGGCCGGTCGGGATCCAGTTGTTCGGCTCCGACCCCGCCACGGTGGCCGCGGCCGCCCGGGCGGCGCTCGCGCACCGGCCCGCCTTCCTCGACATCAACATGGGATGTCCCGCGCCCAAGGTTGCGGCCTCAGGAGGCGGTGCCCTGCTGATGAAGGAGCCGGCGCGCGCGGCTGAGATCGTGCGGGCGACGGTGGCGGCGGTCGACTGCCCGGTGACCGTCAAGATGCGCACGGGCTGGGACGCCGACTCCATCAACGCGGTGGAGCTGGCCAAGCGGTGCGAGGACGCCGGCGCGGCCGCCGTCACACTCCACGCTCGCACCCGGGCACAGATGTACGCCCCGCCCGCCGACTGGCGCATGATCGCGGCGGTCAAGCGGGCGGTGAGCATCCCTGTCATCGGCAACGGCGACATCATCGACGCCGCGAGTGCAGCGCGGATGTACGAGGAGACCGACTGCGACTTTGTGATGGTGGGGCGGGCCGCGATGGGCGCGCCCTGGATCTTCGCGCAGATCAACGCTCTCATCGGCGAGGGCAGGATCCTGCCCGATCCGCCGGTCAGCCGGCGAATGCTGATCCTCTACGAGCAGGCGAAGGACACGGTCGCCGCCAAGGGCGAGCGGGTCGCCATGCAGGAGATGCGCAAGCACGCGGCGTGGTATATGCGCGGCCTGCGCGGGGCGGCGGGCTTCCGCCGACGGTGCGGCGAGCTTTCGGCTGTGGACGACCTGGAGGCCCTGATCGCGGACGTATGTAAGGAGAACGGTGAAAATGGAGTTTAACGGCATTTCGGCTGAGGCCATCGGCCTGCTGGCACAAAACCGGTTTGAGAACAGCAAGGCCTTCTACGAAGCCCACAAGAAGGAGATCAACGAGGGAGTCGTATATCCCATGCGGCGGCTGGTGGAGGACCTGCGGCCGACGCTGGAGGCGATCAATCCCGATCTGATCCTCGATCCGCTGCGCTGTCTCAGCCGGGTACGGCGGGACACCCGCTTCACCAACGACAAGACCCTCTACCGGGAGAACCTTTGGCTGATGTTTCGGCACCAGAAGAACGAGCTGCCCACGCCCATGTTCTGGTTCGAGTTCTTCCCCGACGGCTACAGCTACGGCTGCGCGACCGTCTCGTCGACCCCCGCCTTTTTGGAGGCGTGGCGGGCCGGCATCCGCCGCGATCCCCTTCCCCTGCTCGACGCGGTGCGCAAGGCGGCGACGAAGGGCCTGGCGCCCGGCGGAGAATACTACGAATGTTACAAGCGCTCCAAGGCGGCGCAGGACGGCATCACCCAGGAGGAGCTGATCCCCTGGTACGACGCCAAGGGGCCCATCGCCATCCGGCACGTCGCCGGCGTGGCGGGGCTGAACAAGCCGAGGAAGCTGGTCAGCGAGCTGACGGCCGCCTACGAGGCGGCGGGCGACCTCTACCGCTATATGCTCGACGCGACGACACGATTCAACGCGAGGGAGTGTGCAGATGAAAGAGATTGATCTGTTCACGGACGGCGCCTGCTCCGGCAATCCGGGGCCGGGCGGCTGGGGAGCCATCCTGCGCTATCAGGGGCGGGAGAAGGCACTCTCCGGCGGCGAGGCACAGACGACCAACAACCGCATGGAGCTGACGGCCGTTATTCGCGGGCTGGAGGCGCTCAAGGAGCCCTGCCGCGTGAGAGTGACGACCGACTCCCGCTACGTCGTGGACGGGATCGAGAAGGGCTGGGCCCGCTCCTGGCGCGCGAAGGGGTGGATCAAGGGCGACAGGAAGCCGGCGCTCAATCCCGACCTCTGGGGGCGGCTGCTCGATCTGCTGGAACAGCACGAGGTAAGCTTCCGCTGGATCAAGGGGCACGCCGGGCACCCCGAGAACGAACGCTGCGACCGCCTGGCGGTGGCGGAGTGGGAGAAGTTCAAGGCATAAAAAAGCGGCTTGCCCGGTGGGCAAGCCGCTTTTTTTAGGAGTTACCGCTGGATGCGGCCGGAGCCGCCGTTCTTGAGGAGGGAGTCGACCTCGGCGACGGAGACCATGTTCATGTCGCCCTCGATGGTGTGCTTGAGGGCGCTGGCCGCGACGGCGAATTCGATGGCGTCCTGCCCGGTTTTCCCGGAAAGGAGCGAATAGATCAGGCCGGCGCCGAAGGAGTCGCCGCCGCCGACGCGGTCGACGATGCGGATGGCGTACTCACGGGAGAAGTAGCACTCCCCTGCCTCGTACAGCATGGCGGCCCAGTTGTTGTCGTTGGCGCTGATGGAGGTGCGAAGGGTGATGGCGACGCGGGAGAAGCCGAACCGGTCGACGAGCTGACGGGCGACGTCACGGTAACCGTCGGCGTTGAGCTTGCCGGAGTTGACGTCGGTGGCGGCGGCATGGATACCGAAGACGTCGCCGGCGTCCTCCTCGTTGGCAATGCACAGGTCGACGTAGCGGCACAATTCGCCCATCACGCGGCCCGCCTTCTCGGAGGTCCAGAGCTTCTTGCGGAAGTTGAGGTCGCAGCTGACGGGGATGCCCTTCTGCTTGCAGGCCTTGACGGCGGCGAGGGTGATCTCGGCGACGTTGTCGCCCAGGGCGGGAGTGATGCCGGTGAAGTGGAACCAATCGGCGCCCTCGAGGATGGCGTCCCAGTCGAAATCCTCCGGCTTGGCGGTGGCGATGGCGGAGCCGGCGCGGTCATAAATGACCTTGGAGGGGCGCATGGAAGCGCCCTTTTCGTTATAATAGATGCCCACGCGATCGCCGCCGCGGACGATGGCGGAGGTATCGACCCCGAAGCGGCGCAGGGAGTTGACGGCGGCCTGACCGATCTCGTGCGCGGGGAGCTTGGTGACGAAGGCGGCGTCCATGCCGTAATTGGCGAGGGAGACGGCAACGTTGGCCTCGCCGCCGCCGTAGACGGCGCCGAATTTGTCCGCCTGGACAAAGCGGAGGTAGCCCTCGGGGGCCAGGCGAAGCATGATCTCGCCGAAGCATACGATTCGTTTCATAGTGATCGACTCCTTTTCTTTCCTACAGAGTATTGTAGCACAGAGGGGGCAGGTTGACAAGCCCCTTTTGCGTCACACAGAGAGAGCGTGCGCATAGTATGAAAGCAGGGGCATCCCAACCGGCCGGCAGGCCGACGGTGGCCGCACAGGCGGCCCTCAGAAGAGCCGGAAGCCGCCCCTTTATATAGGACGGGCGCGAGATCCCTTCTCGCGCCCGTTTTGGCTTATTTCGTATCCGCCAAGCGGTCGTCAACGTAGGCCGGCACCTGCGCGGCGGGGATGCCGAGAGCGTAGGCAAACTCATCGCAGAGAAGGCGCTCGGTCTCCTTGAGGAGACGATCGTCGGACAGACGGGCGCGAAGCGCGCCGCGGCCGCGCTCCCGCCGGTAGAGACAGAGCAGGCCGACCAGACGGGGGAGCCGGTCACAATCGCCGCATTTGACGACAGCGGCACAGAGCTCGCGCCGCTCGGCGTCATCGTCGATCCAGGAAAGCTCGGCGGCGGAAAGGCCGGCGAGCATGGCGTCGATTTCCCTGGCCGTGAGGACGGGACGGACGGCTGACATCAGGGTCTCGTTGTCAGTGGGGATATACACCGTGCTGCGCACGTCGCGCACCGGGCGCAGGAGAAGATACTCGCGTTCTCTGCCGTCGACACGGCGGATCACCTTATCCTCCACCACGCAGACGCCCTGGGCGCCGTAAAACGCGGTACCGCCGACGTTAACCACGGAAATCACACTTCCTTCTCTGTTTTTCTTATTTTATAGTATAGCATATTCTGTCGGGAATTGTAAGTGATTTTTTTGCTTTGCGCAGGAACGGAATCCACATAACGAACAGGGACGCGGCGATAGGTTCGGGGACGAGAACAAGAAAAAGCACCCGCGAGGGGTGCTTTTTCTTTTTCATGCGGATCGGTTACGGCAGCGGCACGGTGGGGCCGGAAATGCCGCCCTCAC
>CAMHOI010000006.1 GCA_946186725.1 uncultured Clostridia bacterium | reverse complement strand
CCGTGGTCAGACGGCGTGCATTTCAAGCCGGAGGCCGTGATGGCCCTCGCCGAACAAGAGGGAGCGGGCTGTCTGCCCATCTGCGCCGAGCTGGAGGCGCAGATCGCCGAGCTGGACGACGGGGAGAAGGCCCTCTTCCTGGAGGAGCTGGGGCTGGAGGCCTCCGGCCTCGACCGCCTCATCCAAGAGGGGTACGCCCTGCTGGGCCTGATCTCCTTCCTGACCGCCGGCAAGCCGGAGGTGCGCGCGTGGACCATCACCCGGGGCACCAAGGCGCCCCAGGCCGCGGGCAAGATCCACTCCGACTTCGAGCGGGGCTTCATCCGCGCCGAGGTGGTCGCCTTCGACGACCTGATCGCCTGCGGGAGCATGGCCGCCGCGCGGGAGAAGGGTCTTGTGCGCAGCGAGGGCAAGGAGTACGTCATGCAGGACGGCGACGTGGTGCTCTTCCGGTTCAACGTGTGAAGACCGTTCACACTTTGCGGACCGCAAAAGGTGTAAGATAGTCTCGAAATCAAGCGGGCGAGCGGTCGCTTTCCCGCGGGAAGGAGAGGCAGAATGTCTTACCGCGACTGGCGACAGGAGCACGACGTGCGCCTCTCCCCCACCGAGCGGGTGATCCTCGTCCTGATGCTGATCGGGGTGACGGTGCTGATCGCCTTCCGCGTCTTTGACTCCATCCCGCACCCCGACACGGGCGTGACGGTGACGCAGCTGCTGACCGCCTCCGCTCCGCCCGCGGAGGATGGGCCCGTCGATCTCAACTCTGCGGGAAGAGCGGCGCTGCTGACCCTGCCCGGCATCGGGGAGAGCAAGGCCGACGCCATCCTCGCCTACCGGGAGGAGAACGGTCCCTTCGGGAGCGTAGACGACCTGCTCAACGTGCGCGGGATCGGACAAGCGCTGCTTGAGCAACTGCGGGACAAGGTATATGTGAGCGGGGCGTCGTCCTCGCCGGATTGAACGGGGACGTGCGTCCCCGTTTTTCGTAGGAGGAACGCCATAAGCTTGTCCGGGGCGACCGTGAAATGGCTGAGCGAGACCGGCCCCGCCTCCCTGTTGGCGACAGCGATAGCGGCGATAAATGAAAAAAAGCCGACTGTGAAACAGTCGGCTTTTTTCTGTGCGGAAGGTTACTTCAGATCAATAATGGCGCCGTTGTCGCCCGTGACCTGGGGCAGGACGCCGTTCCACTTCTGGATCTTGTTGTTCTCCAGGATGGCCTCGGTCAGCGAAGCCGCGATGACGCGGTTGGCCTCGGCCTCGGCCTCCGCCTTGATGCGGATGGTCTCGGCCTCCGCCTGGGCGTTGGTGATGGCGGTCTGCTTCTCGGTCTCGGCCTTGAGAAGCTGCTGCTGAGCGACCTGCTTCTCCTCGATGGCGGTGATGAAGGCCTCGGAGAAGTCGAAGTTGATGATGTTGACGTCGGTCACGTAGAGGCCGATGGCGTTGAGCTTCCCGTTCAGGCCGTCGACCAGACCGTCGGAGATCAGAGCGCGGTTGGTGACGCTCTCCTCGGCGGTATACTGGGCGGTGATGGCCTTGAGCACCTCGTTGACGGCGGGCGTGACGAGGACGTTCTCATAATTGGGGCCGATGTTCTTGTAGATGGAGTAAGACTTGGCGGTGTCGACCCGGTAGTTGATGGCCAGGGTGGTGGCGACGGTCTGGAGGTCCTTGGAGAAGGCCTCGGTCTCCACCTCCAGCTTGACGATGCGGTTGTCGATCTTGACGATCTGCTGGACGAAGGGCGCCTTGAGGTGGATGCCCTCCTGGAGGGTGCCCTCCTTGACCTGGCCGAGGGTGACGACCACGCCGGTGTGGCCCGCGTCGACGACGGTAAAGCAGTTGAGCACGACGATCAGCGCGAAGAGGGCGACGACGCAGGGGATGACGATCTTGAGAACTCTGTTTTTCATGGCGGTTACTCCTTTTCGGTGAGAGATAGCGAGGATAAGCGGGACTCGGCGAGCGCCTTCCACCGGCCGGCCAGGGCGGCGCAGACCATGACGCTCAGCGCGGCGCGCAGGCGGGCGGCGGCATCGGGCGGGCCGGCGTAGGACGCGGTGGCGGCCCGGACGGCGGCGTCGACGGCGGCCCCGGTGCTGTCCTCCAGCGCGGCGAGGGCGGCGCAAAGCGCGTCGTAGAGCGCGTCCTCGGGGACGATGTCGTCGGATTCATCCTCGGTGTCGCCGTTGACGAAGGCCATCAGGGCGCCGATCTCCTCGATGGGCAGGCCGTCCCGCAGGGCGGCGATCAGCAGGATGCGGGCCAGGGCGCGGGCGTCGTACTTCTTGCGCACGGGATGGGGCACGAAGCCGCGCTTGACCCAGTTCTGCAGGGTGGAGGGCTCCAGCCCGGTGACGGCGCAGACCTGGCCGAGCGCCAGGCCGTCGGCGGCGGCGAGCATGGGCTTGAAGACGGCAAACACGCCTCCCTGCCCCGGATAGGGCACCGTGGAGCCCGGTGCGACGGTAAGCTGCATGGGGGTTCCTCCTTTTGCGTTTTCTTGATTATATCACAGGTTCATTTGACTGTCAAGAGAGTTTGCAGGATTTTTTTGTGAAATGGTGTTATGTAAACCGAAAAGAAGGGGTTGGCGGAACGGTGGGGCACGATTTGGGTGCGGTGCGGCAACAGCGGCCGGATGTATCCGTGCCCTACGGAGAGGTTGAGTTTTTCGTTTTCCTTGCGTCGCGTGGGGGTGGTTTGGTACGCGGGGGCGGGCGGATAGGGAGTCCGACCTTACGGAATCTGTATTATGTTAACCGAATGGGAGAAAAAACAGCGCCGCGACGAGTCACGGCGCCGAACGCTACAGGGATTGTTGGCATTATGTTAACCTTTTGATCCCTCCGTCATCCAGGCCTCGGCGCAGCGGAGGCCGTCGACGGCGGCGGAGACGATGCCGCCCGCGTAGCCCGCGCCCTCGCCGCAGGGGTAGAAGCCGAGGGGGGAGCGCAGCGTCTCATCCCGCAGGATGCGCACGGGGGAGGAGGAGCGGGTCTCCGGCCCCGTCAGCAGGGCGTCGGGGGCGTCGAAGCCGGCGATCTGCCGCCCGAAGGCGGGCAGAGCGGCGCGAAGGGCGTCACTGACGAAGGGCGGGAAGAGGGAATCCATTTCCCCGCAGGCGACGCCGGGCAGGTAGCTCGGCGCGACCTCGCCCCAACGCGAGGAGGGGCGGCGGGCGAGGAAATCCTCCACCCGCTGGCAGGGGGCACGGTAGGAGCCCGTCTGCGCAAAAGCGGCGCGCTCGATGCGGCGCTGAAACGCCACCCCCGCGAGCACCCCTCCGGCGCCGAAGTCGGCGGGGTCGACCCCCACGAGCAGGGCGCTGTTGGAGTTTTCGCCCGAGCGGGCGAAGTCGGACATCCCGTTGGTGACGATCCCGCCCGCCTCGTCGGCGGCGGCGACCACCTGACCGCCCGGGCACATACAGAAGGTATAGACCCCTCTGCCGCCGAGGTGGACGGCCAGCTTATAGGAGGCGGGGCCGAGGGCGGGGTGACCGGCGAAGGCGCCGTAGCGGGCCTCGTCGATCGCCCGGCGGCGGTGCTCGATGCGCACGCCGACGGAAAAGGGCTTGGACGCCCGGGCGCTGTGGCCGACGGCGAGGATGAGCCCGCCGCAGGGGATGCGCTTCTCCCCCTCGGGGGTGGCGCAGAGCACCTCTCCCCTGCCGTTTCGGAGGGTGAAGTCGGTCATTTTGTGAGAAAAGAGGACGCGCCCGCCCAGGCGGAGGATCTCCTGCCGCATGGCGCGCACGACGTCCCGCAGACGGTCGGTGCCGACGTGGGGCAGGGCATCGTAAAGGATGCTCTCGGGGGCGCCGAAGCGGACGAAGGTCTCCAGCACGCCGGTGATGCGGGGGTCCTTGGTGCCGGTGGTGAGCTTGCCGTCCGAGAAGGTGCCGGCGCCACCCTCGCCGAAGGGGACGTTGGACTCGGGGTCGAGGACGCCCGATCGCCAGAACCGCTCGACGTCGGCAATCCGTTCCTCGACGGCCTTGCCCCGCTCGAGGAGGACGGGGGCGTAGCCCTGACCGGCCAGCGCGAGCGCGGCGAAGAGCCCGGCGGGGCCGCTGCCCACCACGACGGGCGGCGGGCCGTCCTTGGGCCGGGTGGGGCGCAGCTCCCGGGGCGCGGGCGCCTGCCACACGGCGGCATCGGGACAGCGGCGCACGAGCGCCTCCTCCCCCTGCGCCTCCACAAGGAGCGTGCAGATGAAGCGGACGTCCTCCCGCTTGCGGGCGTCAACGGAGCGGCGCATAAGGCGGCAAGAGACGATCCGCGCGGGGTCGCATCGGAGCTTGGCGGCGGCGGGAGCGCGCAGATCCGTCTCATCGAGGGGGACGGGGACGTTTCGCAGGAGGATCATCGCTCTCCCTCCGCAAAGGCGGCGGCGGAGGAGCCCGCGACATAGCCGCTCGACCACGCCCACTGCAGGTTGAAGCCGCCGCAGTCGCCGGTGACGTCCAGCACCTCACCGCAGGCAAAGAGACCGGGGCGCTTTTTTGACATGAGGTCGCCGGTGAACTCCCCCAGCGGCACGCCGCCGGCAGTCACCTGGGCGTCCGCCCAGCCGGCCGTGCCCGTGGCGCGCAGGGGAAAGGCCTTGGCGAGCGTGGCGAGGGCGGCGAGATCGCCGTCCGAAAGGGAGGATGCCGCCTGCCGGGGCGACAGGCCGGCGCGCTTGAGGAGCATGAGGCCGACCCGCTTGTGGGTCAGGCCGAGGAAGAGGTTTTCGGCCAGATCGCCGTAGGCGGCGGCGCGGCGCTCGCGGAGATAGGACAGCACCCATTCCCCGGTGCGGTCGGGCAGCAGATCCAGAAGGAGATCGGCGCCGCCGCGGGCGGCCACGAAACCGGACAGTTGCATCACGGGCGGGCCGGAGAGGCCGTACTCGGCAAAATGGATCTCCCCCGCTTCCCGCCGCATTTCATCCCCGGCAAAGGCGGTGACGACGCCCTCGATCCTGAGCTTGGTCACGGGGCGGATGGGCTCGGTCTCGGTGCGCAGGGGGACGATGGCGGGATGGAGGGGGGTGAGGGTATGCCCGGCCTGCTCCAGCAGGGCGTAGCCGCTGCCGCACGAGCCGGTGTGGGGGGCGGCGCGGCCGCCGCAGGCGATCACGACGGCGCGGGCGGCCGCTTGACCGCCCTCGAAGGCGACGCCCGATGCGGTCAGGGCGGTGACGTGGCACTCGAGCAGGGTCTCGACCCCCAGACGGTCGCACTCAAAACGGAGGACGTCCACGACGGAGCCGGCCTGCAGAGAGGCGGGATAGAGCTTGCCATCCGTCCCGTCGGCGCGCAGGGGCACGCCGAGAGAGGCGAAAAAGGCGGCGGTGGCGGCGCCGTCAAAGCGGTCGAGGACGCGCCCGGCCGCCGCCAGGTCGCCGCCGTGGTAGCGGGAGATCTCGACGCGCTCGTTGGTCAGATTGCAGCGACCGTTGCCGGTGACGAGCAGCTTGCGGCCCACGCGGGCGCCGCTCTCAAAGAGGGCGACGCGCAGGGCGGGCGCGGCCCGCTTGGCGGCAATCGCGGCCGTCAGGCCCGAGGCGCCCCCGCCGACGATGATGACGTCGTGTGCTTTCATGGCTTCCTCCTGAAAAAGAAACCGCAGTCGGATGAACTGCGGCTCCTTTCGGTCGTTGTTATTTGATGAAGGCGTCGTGGACGGCCTGGACGGCCTTGTCGGCGTCGCCGCGGGCGATGAGGACGGAGACCTTGATCTCGCTGGTGGCGATCATCTGGATGTTGATGCTCTTGTCATAGAGCGCCTCGAACATCTTGGCGGCCACGCCGGGGTGTGTCTCCATACCGGCGCCGACGATGGACACCTTGGCGACGTCCCGGTCACAGACGACGTTGGCGTTGCCCATATCGGCCAGGGCCGCCATGGCTTCGTCCGCCTGCTCCCCGGCGACGGTGAAGGTGATGTCCTTGGTACCGTCGCGGCCGACCGACTGGAGGATGATGTCGATGTTGATCTTCTTCTGGGCCAGGCGGTCAAACAGCCGGAAGGCCACACCGGGGGTGTCGGGCAGGCCGACGATGGAGATCCGGGCGACGTTGGTGTCCTTGGCCACGCCGCGAACCAGCATTTTTTCCATTTTCGCATTCTCCTTCACGATGGTCCCGGGCTTGCGCTCAAGACTGGTCAAAACTTCGATCTCGATCCCGTATTTCTTTGCCATCTCGACCGAGCGGTTGTGGAGCACCTGAGCGCCGAGGGTGGCGAGTTCGAGCATCTCGTCGTAGGTGATCTCGTCCAGCTTCCTGGCGCCGGTCACCTTGCGCGGGTCGGCGGTATACACGCCGTCGACGTCGGTGTAGATCTGGCACTTGTCGGCGCGAAGGGCGCAGGCCAGCGCGACGGCGCTGGTGTCCGATCCGCCGCGGCCGAGGGTGGTGACGTCCTCGTACTTGTTGATCCCCTGGAAGCCGGCGACGATGACGATGTTGCGCTTGGCCAGCTCCGCGGTAAGCCGCTCGGAGGAGACGGTCTTGATCTTCGCCATGCCGTAATGGGAGTCGGTCTGCACGCCCGCCTGCCAGCCCAGCAGGGAGACGACCGGGAAGCCCAGCTTCTCAATGGCCATGGCGAGCAGGGCCGCGGACATCTGCTCCCCGGCGGCGAGGAGCATATCCATCTCCCGCTTGGAGGCGTCGGGGTTGATCTCCCGGGCCTTTTCGATGAGGTCGTCGGTGGTGTCCCCCTGAGCGGAAACCGCGACGACGACGTCGTTGCCCGCCTTGTAGGTCTCGGTGATGATGCCGGCGACGTTGCGCATGCGCGCCGCGTCGGCCACCGAGGACCCACCGAATTTCTGAACGATGAGTGCCATAAAAACAATACCTGCCTATCGTTAATCCACAACGTGGATGAGATTCTTGACCTCCAGCGGCGCGTCGCCGAGGAGAGCGGACTTGATCTCCCCTTCCACGCCGGTGAGGATAACGGCCAGCTCGTCACCCGGATCGCTGAGCACGCGAACCACGTGGAACCGGTCGCTCAGCCAGGACAGCGCGCCCTCGTAATCGGTCACGGCAGCGCGCACGAACATTTCGCCGAAGGCGGTGGCGTGATCCTTGATATAGCCCGGCTCGCTCTCCTCCCAGAAGAGGTACTTGCGCGCCTTGATGTGCTTGACGCAGTCGACCACGTCGGCCACAACGGCGCTGGCGGTGGGCAGCTTGCCCGCGCCGCGGCCGTAGAACATGACGTCCCCGATGGCGTCGCCGCGCACCATGATGGCGTTGAAGACGTCGTCGACGGTGGAAAGCTGACTGTAGCCCGGAATAAAGGCCGGGTAAACGGTGGGCATGACGCGGTCGTCGCTGAAGCGGCGCACGCGGCCGATGAGCTTGATGACGCCGCCCCATTTGGCGGCGTAGGCGACGTCGGTCAGCGTGATGCCGGTGATACCCTCGGTGTAGACCAGATCGGGGTCGACGTGCTTGCCGAAGGCCAGGGAGGTGAGGATGGCGATCTTGCGGCAGGCGTCCACGCCGTCAATGTCGGCGGAGGGATCCCGCTCGGCGTAGCCCAGCCGCTGGGCCATGGCCAGCGCCTCGTCAAAGGGCATGGCCTCCTTGACCATTTTGGTGAGGATGAAGTTGGTGGTGCCGTTGAGGATGCCGACGATGTCGGAGATCTCGTTGGCGGCCAGGCACTGCACGATGGGGCGGATGATGGGGATCCCGCCGCCCACGCTGGCCTCGAACAGGAGGTTGAGGTTCTTCTCCTTGGCGATGGCGAGAAGCTCGCACCCCTTCTTGGCGATCAGCTCCTTGTTGGAGGTGACCACGCTCTTGCCCGAAAGCAGGCACCGCTTGACGAAATCGTAGGCGGGCCGCAGACCGCCCATGCACTCCACGACGATCTTGACCTCGGGATCGCGCTCGATGACAGCGAAATCCTTGACGAAAAAGTCGACCAGCGGGCTGTCGGGAAAATCGCGCAGGTCGAGGATATACTTGATATTGATGGAGTCGCCCGCGCGCTTGGTGATGCTCTCACAGTTGTGACGAAGAACTTCCACCACGCCCGATCCGACGATGCCGTGCCCCATGATGGCGATGTTGACCATGCCTGCCAGCTCCTTTCGGTTTTATAGTCGGTTCATTATAACACATGTTGTGCGCGTATTCAAGAATAAAGTGTAAACAATAAAAGAGATACCGAAAACCGGGAGGAGGCCGAGCATGGACATCGAAACGACGCGGGCGCGGCTGATCCGCGCCGCCTGGATCGCCCTGGTGCTGGGCGGTCTGTACTGCGGCTTTCGCTGGCTGCCGGGGGTGCTCCTCCCCTTCCTGATCGCGGGAGCGGTAGCGGAGGGGGTGCACGGGCCCGTCGATCGCCTGACGGCGCGCACACGGCTCCCCCGCCGGGCGGTCTCGGCGCTGGTGGTGACCGGGGCGCTGGCAGTCGTCGGGGTGCTCCTTTGGGGAGCGATCTACGGGCTGACCGCCGCCGCGCAGGCCGCCGTGGAGCGGCTTCCGGGGTGGATGGAAAGCGCCGAAAAAGGGCTGGCCGCGCTCCGGACGGCGACCGGCGCGATAGGCGAGCGGCTACCCGCGCCTCTGGCCGGAGCCCTGGAGGAGGCGCCCTCGACCCTGGCACGCACCTTGACGGGCGCGGCGACCGGCTTTCTGACGGGGATGGCCGGACGGCTGCCCGAGCGTCTGCTGACCGCGACGGTCACCGTTATCGCATGCTACATCGTGTCCGCCGACTATCACAAGCTGGCACGTTTTCTGCGGCAGGTGATCAAGCCCGCCGTCTTTGACAGAATATGCGCGGTAAGGCGAGTGGTACTGTCCAAATTGGGGCCGCTGGCGCGGGGCTACGGCATCCTGCTCCTGCTCACCTTCGCCGAGCTGGCGGTGGGGCTGGCCCTGCTCGGCGTGGAGGGAGCCGTGGGCAAGGCCGCTCTGATCGCGGCGGTCGATCTGATGCCGGTGCTCGGCACGGGCACGGTGCTCATCCCCTGGGCGGCGATCGCTCTGCTGCAGGGACAGACGGGCATGGGGGCGGGCCTGCTCGGGCTGTACGCCGCGGTGACGCTGGTGCGCAACTTCGTGGAGCCGCGCGTCATCGGGGCGCAGATCCGGCTGAGTCCTCTCTTCGTGCTGATCTGCATGTTTACAGGGTACCGGCTGTTCGGCTTTCAGGGGCTGGTGCTGGCGCCTTTCGTTGCCTCGGTCGGCAAGGAGCTGGTAGAGCAGGGCGCGGTATAAACTGGCGGTTGACAAAGCCGTCTCCACATGGTACAATCTGTTCAGTATTCAGAAGAAAAACCGAGTTGTTGGAACAACACGGTTTTTCGTTTTTCTGTTTTCTGTGCAAAGCACGGCGGCGGCTGTTCCAACGCAACGGCCACGCCCATCATTTTCAAACAAAGGAAGTGGGCTCTCTTGTCACTTACGAGAAAGCAATTCGACCTGCTCTCCACCCTGGCGATCAGGGGCGGTCCTCTGACCCAGCGGCGGCTGGAGGAGGAGACGGGGCACTCCCTGGGAACCGTCAATCGCGTCCTCAGGGAACTGGGCGCGCAGGGGCTGGTCAGCGAGGGAGCCATCACGCCCGAGGGACTGGCGGCGCTGGAGCCCTACCGCGCCAGGCGCGCCGTCTTCATCGCCGCCGGCTTCGGCAGCCGGCTTGTGCCCGTCACGCTGAACACGCCCAAGCCCCTGGTGCGGGTCAACGGTGTGCGGATCATCGACGGGTTGATCGATGCCTGTCTGCAAGCGGGAATCGAGGACATCGTGATCGTGCGGGGCTATCTGGCCGAGCAGTTCGACCAACTGCTCTACAAGTATCCCAACCTCCGCTTTCTGGAGAATCCCTCCTATAACGAGGCCAACAACATCTCCTCCGCGCTGGTCGCACGCGAGCTGCTCTGCAACGCCTACGTCTTTGAGGCCGATCTGCTCATCAGCAACCCGGCCATCATCACCCGCTACCATTACACCTCCGATTTCCTCGCCATCCGGAAGGATCGCACCGACGACTGGTGCTTCACGGTCAGGGACGGGATCATCACCGAGGAAAAGGTGGGAGGATTCCACTGCTGGCAGATGGTGGGCATCTCCTACTGGGACGAGGCGGACGGCAAAAAGCTCGCCGCTCACATCCCCGAGGCCTTCGCCATGCCGGGCGGCCGGGAGCGGTACTGGGAGCAGGTGCCGCTGGTGATCTTCAAGGACAGCTACCGGGTCGCCGTGCGGGAATGCTTCGACGAGGATATTGTGGAGATCGACACCTTCCGCGAATTGCAGGCCATCGACAAGGCCTACGCCGTGGCGCCGGAAAGGAGATAGAATATGGAAAAGCAAGTCAGTACCCAGCCGGCGCTCAAGCGCCAGCTCAACCCCATGCACGTCTGGGCGCTCGCCTTCGGCTGCGTCATCGGCTGGGGCTCCTTTATCAACCCGGGCAAGAAGTTCCTGCCCAACTCCGGCGTGGCGGGCACCGCCATCGCCATGGGACTGGGCGCCCTGGTGATGATCATCATCGCCTTCAGCTACGCCTACATGGTGCCCAAGTACCCCAACGCGGGCGGTGAGTTCACCTTCACCCGCCGCTGCTTCGGCAAGACCACCGCCTACTGGTGCGGGTGGTTCCTGGTGGCGGCCTATCTGACCAACGTGCCCATGAATTCGACCGCCATCCCCCTCATCATCGAGGGGCTCTTCGGCAAGGGCGTGCTCGACTGGGGCGGCATCGGGTATGAGATCGCCGGCAACCACGTCTCCATCGGTGGCATCGTCATCGCGGCGGCCATCCTGCTGCTTTTCGGCTTCCTGAACATACTCGGCGTCAAGAAGGCCGGTTTCATCCAGATCGTTCTGTCCACCTTGCTGGTGGCGTCCGTGGTCGTGCTGACTGTGGCCGCCCTCGTCAGCAGCAAGGCGCAGGGCGTCAATCTCGCCCCCGTCTGGGGCTTCGACAAGGCCGCGGCCAAGGAGGTCTACGAGACCGCCGGCTCCGTCACGGGCGAGATCGGCCAATACGCCCATGCGGGCACGACGGGGATCCTGGCCGCCGTCCTGGCCACCTTCGCCATCGCCCCCTGGGCCTACGTCGGCTTCGACACCATCCCCCAGGCGGCGGAGGAGTTCAACTTCTCCTTCAAGAAGGTCAGCTTCATCATGGTCATCGCCATCCTCTTCGGCTGCTTCGTCTACACCGCCAACAACACCGTCGCCGCCGCGGCCGTCGCCAACTGGCCCGACCGCGTCATGGCGGGCGACTGGGTGCTGCTGATCGCGGCGGAGGAGCTGCTGGGCGGCTTCGGCAAGGCGCTGGTCGGCGTGGCCGTTTCCTGCGCGGTGCTGTCCGGCATCATGGGCTTCTACCTCGCTTCCTCCCGTCTGATGTTCTCCATGGCGCGCGACGGCTATCTGCCTCAGATCTTCGCCAAGGTCTCCAAACGGAGCGTGCCCCGCAACGCCATCCTCTTCTGCGTGCTGATCTCCCTGAGCGGGCCTATCCTCGGGCGCGAGGCGCTGGGCTGGTTCGTGGATATGTCGGCCATCGGCGCCTCCATCGGCTATTTCTTCACCAGTGCCGCCACCCTGCGCACCATCCACCGGGACAAGGACGGCAGCGCCTTTCTCAAGGCCATGGCCTGGCTGGGCGTCGTGTTTTCGGTGACCTTCATGATTTTGCAGCTGGTGCCCATCCCCGGGCTGAGCGGAGTGCATTTCGGGACAGAGTCCTACGTCATGCTGGGCGTCTGGATCGCGCTGGGTCTGCTCTTCTACGCCCTGCGCGCCCGCAAGTTCAAGAGCGCCGCGGAATAAAGCGCGGCACAACAGAAAAAGCACCGCCGGCGGGCGGTGCTTTTTTATGCTTGTCTGTAGGTCAGACGGGCGTCGCAATACGCCCGCGTCAGTCGGGAGGCGTCGAGCAGGGCGCTCAGGCAGGAGCGCAGGGCGGCGGTCTCACCGACGGATGGAAAATGATCACTTATTTGTCGAAAGCTCTTTTCTTTTTACCGATACGATGAGTTGCCGCAAGGCCGCACAAGGAAAGGCCCAGCAGCAAGATCCACAAACCGGGATGACTGTTATCACCGGTTTTCGGGGAGGCGGTGTTTCCGCTGTTTCCCCGTTGATCCCCGTCGCCTCCGGCCTGCCCGGGAACAGAAGGATCCTCAACGACGGGCGTCCACTTGGCGTAGAGAGTCACTTCCGCAAATCCGACGAGGTCCTCGTCAAAATCCCACGGGGTCTCATACTCCTCCTCCTGATACCAGCCGTCAAAGGCGTATCCTTCGCGAATGGGATCGGAGGGCTTTTTGATTTTGGCTCCACAGTTCAGGCCTGTCAGAGGGGCGACGCTGCTTCCGCCTGCACTGTCAAAGGATACCGTGGCGTATCCTATCATGTCGGTCCAGAAGAGCGCGCCGACCTCCTTGCCGTTTTTGAATGCCTTGGCCCCAAAGCGTTTTCCGGCGTCGTCGGCTTTCAACGTATACGCCGTATCGGTCGCGCCGGGGATCGGCGTAATCTCAGTGGGGGTCTCCCCGAATTCGATCTCTTCCTCAAACGTGTACCACTGGAAGGTCAGCTCATCGCTTTCAGGATCCGGATACAGTTGGAACGTCTCTCCCACAAGTGCGTTTCCGAAGCCCTCCGAACCGATACCGAAGCCCTCAAGGACGGTCATCACCTCCGTCTTCTTGGGAGAACCGGCAGGCGCGGATCCGCTTTCTGCCACGCGGGTATAAATCTCGTACTCGGTGATCGGCTCGAGATCAGAAAACATGACCTCGTTTTCCGCGTCGGGGATCTTCTTCCCGTTCTGCCAGAGCCAGTCGTCCTCCGTGGGCAGCACGCCTTTCGGTACGATAATGTATTCCTGACCTTCCACGCCGGTAAAACAAACGGCGTTGCCGTAGATCTCCTTGATGTCCTCCTCGGCTACCGGCACGGCGCCGGCTTCCAACGGGCCGAAGATGTCAAGAAAGGACATAAACATGAAGACGTTGGCACCGTTGACAGTATAAACCGGATCTTCCGCGACCGCATAGCCGGGCGCGGCAAGGGCAATCACAGGCCCTCCCGCGTTGTTCTCATCCGGCAGCATCAACGCGTAATACTTTCCCGCCTCAAAGGTCGGAGAAGACATGGCCTCATATTCCAAAGAATCGTCGGATTCAAGCCATACGGCGTCATATTCCGTAATGGAGAGCGCATTCTCCGGCACCGATGCAATCTGTATTGTCTTCGCGGGAACAGCGCCGACCACAGGTTCTTCCACCGTGAATATCAGTTCGGTAACGAGCGTCTTGGCATGGGGATCGCCCACGGTTTTGACCCATTTGTAGGCGCCGCTGTTCTTTTCGTCGTACGCCGAGGGCGCACTGCCGTCAAACGCCGCGCTTCCGCTGGCTGTTACATTCGCGCCGAGTATGGGGGCCTTGCTCATGGAAACGGTTTTTCCGCTCGCCGTAACGGTCCCGTCCGTAATCACGATCACTTTGCCGTCAAACAGAGGATCGCAGAACACGCCGTACGCTCCGCCGGTCGCCGTGAAATCTCCGCCGGTTACGGTGAGAGTGCTGCCGTCGACCGTGCCGTCCGTGAACGTGCGTGCCGCCAGGAACAAGCCGCTGCTGTTCTCCGCGGCGTCATGACCGGCCGCGGTCACCACGCCTGCGCTGACTTCGATCTGATCGCCGCTGTAAATACCGTAACTGCGCGCGGCAGAGCCGCCGTTTGCCGTGACCGTTCCGCCCGCAATTCTCATCGAAATATCATTGTAAACGCCGCAGCTCTCGTTTGCCGACGCTCCGGTTGCCACAAGATCGCCGCCGCTTACGT
>CAMHOI010000005.1 GCA_946186725.1 uncultured Clostridia bacterium | reverse complement strand
CTCGTCGAGGAGATCGCCGCCGGCTTCCTGCAGGAGAAGAATGCCGTCACCCTCGACGCTCTGGATTGGCTGTATCATAACATCGCCTGCCGCGCCGCCGTCAAAGGGGGCGACCGCTCGACCGAGGATCTGCTCGGCCTGGCCCGGCGGGTGGCCGAATTCGGCGACGTGCGCTATTGTCCCCACGGCCGTCCCGTCGCCTTCCGCCTGACGCGGCAGGAACTGGAGAAGCAGTTTGGACGGCAGGGGTAAGGGCTTTCTGCCCCTCGTCGTCGGCCCGACCGCGTCGGGAAAATCGGCGCTGGCCGTCGCGCTGGCCCGGGAGCTGAACGGGGAGATCGTCTCCTGCGATTCCATGCAGGTCTATCGCGGGATGCCCGTGGCCACCGCTCAGCCCACCCCGGCCGAGCGGCAGGGCGTGTCTCATCACCTGATCGGCTTTCTCGATCCGTCCGAGACCTATTCGGTCGCCCGGTTCTGCGGGGACGCCCTCGCCGCCATTGCCGGCGTGCGCACCCGCGGTCGCCTGCCTCTGATCGTGGGCGGCACCGGTCTCTACGCCGACGCGCTGGCAGACGGGCTCCGTTTTGCCGGTCCCCGGGGCGACCCCGACCTGCGGCGGACGCTTGCCGACCGCGCCGAGCGGGAAGGAAACGAGGCTATGCTCCGCGAGCTGGCTTCCGTCGATCCCGTCACCGCCGCCCGCCTCCATCCCCACGACCGCAAGCGCGTCCTGCGCGCGCTTGAACTGTGGTACGGCTCCGGCGTCCGCCTGAGCGAGGCCGAAAGGGCGTTCAAGCCCGATCAGCCCCCTTTTGACCCCCTCTGGATCGGCGTGACCTTCGCGGACCGCGCGGCGCTCTATGACCGCATCGACCGGCGGGTGGACGCCATGGTCGCCGCCGGGCTGACGGAGGAGGCGCGCGCCGCCTTTGAGCGGCCGGACGCCGCGACCGCCGCCCAGGCCATCGGGCACAAGGAGCTGTTCCCTTATTTTGAGGGCAGGGCCTCTCTGGAGGAGTGCCTGGCCCGCCTCAAACAGCAGACCCGCCGCTATGCCAAGCGCCAGCTCACCTGGTTCCGCCGGCGGGAGGAGATCCACTGGCTGTACGCCGATCGCGAGGAGGACCTCGTGGGCGCGGCGTTGACTCTGATCCGAGAAAGGAGGAAAGTGCGTTGATTTGGTTCAAACGCATCGCTCTGTCGCTGATGGGCTTGCTTTTGCTCGCCTATATCGTCTACCACGCTTTCGTCGTGCCCTACACCAGCGTCAGGACCGAAGCGGCGCTCTCTTACTCGGCCAAGGAGACCGTCTCCGTCACCGAATCCTACGTCATTCGGAGCGAGCATCTCGTCTCCGCGGGTGCGCAGGGCGTCTGCAGCTACGCCGTCAGCAACGGCAGCAAGGTCGCCAACGGCGGCACGGTCGCCACGCTCTACGCCAGCGAGACGGCCGCTCAGGCCCAGCAGAAGCTGATCGCTCTGGACCGCCAGATCGCCAATCTGGAGACCCTGCAGGGCATGAGCTCCAACATCGTCGTTTCCGTCGACCAGTTGGAAAAACAGCTGCACACCCGTCTGATCGCCACCTTGCAGGCGGCGGGGGACGGGGACTATGCCGGGCTGGACGAGATGAGCCAGACCTATCTGACCCTCCTCAACCGCCGCATGGCTGTTACCGACTCCACCAGCGACTTTTCCGCCCTGCTTGCTTCACTCAAGGCGGAGAGGGAGACCCTCGTCGCCTCCGTAGGTGCGCCGATCGACACCCTGAGCGCCCCCTGCTCCGGCTATTTCATCTCCTCCGTCGACGGGTATGAGAACGCGCTGACCCCCGACGGGATCGCCTCTCTGACCCCCGAGGCGTTTGACGAGATCGTGCCCGACCCCGCCATCACCGACGCCGCCTTCATGGGCAAGGTCGTCAGCGATATGGAGTGGTATCTCGCCGCCAAAGTCTCCTTTGACGACGCGCTGCTGTTCGTCGAAGGGGCCGAACTGACCCTGGAGATGACCTCCGCCTCCGCCGATGCGCTGCCCGTAACCGTCGCCCGCGTGAACAAAAGCGCGGCAGGGGAGGACGCCGTCGTCGTCTTCAAGTGCAGCTATATGTCCGCCGAGCTGTCCGCTCTGCGCGACCCCTCCTTCCAGGTCGTGCTCAAGCGGTACGACGGACTGCGCGTGCCCACCTCGGCCATCCGCGTTCGTGCCCGTCAGCATTCTCTACAACGGCAACGGTTATGTTGTCTGCAAGCGGATTGATCCCCTTCAGGAGGGACTTCATCTCTATGACGACGTGGTCGTGAAAGGAAAGGATCTCTATGACGGAAAGCCCTTACAATGAGGAGATTCGGCAGCGCATCGCCTGGTTTGACATGAACTTTGCCGAGGTCACCGAGAGGATCGCCAGCGCCGCCCGGGAAGCGGGCCGCGATCCCGCCGACGTCCGCCTGCTGGCCGCCACCAAGACCGTCCCCGTCGAGGTGATCAATCACGCGATCGCTTCCGGCGTGACCCTCATCGGCGAGAATCGCGTCCAGGAGCTGTGCGCCAAGTGGGACGACCTGGACAAAAGCGTGCCGGTTCATCATATCGGACGCCTGCAGACCAACAAGGTCAAACAGGTCGTTGGCAAGGTCAGCATGATCGAATCGGTCGACTCTCTCCGACTCGCGGAGGAGATCGACCGCCGCAGCCGTGCGCTTGGGGTGACCACCGATGTCCTCATCGAGATCAACATCGGCGCGGAGGAAGCCAAGTCGGGCGTTTTGCCTCAAAACGCGGAGGCATTGCTGTGCGCGATCGCGCCGCTCGCGGGCGTGCGGGTGCGCGGATTGATGGCAATTCCGCCGATTTGTGAAAAGAAAGCCGAAATTTCCCGATATTTTGAGAAAATGTATAAACTGTTTATTGACTTTTCCGCTAAAAGCATAGATAATATTACTATGGAGCATCTCTCCATGGGAATGTCGGGCGATTATGAGGCCGCCGTTCGCGCGGGGGCAACGATCGTCCGCCTGGGCACCGCCCTTTTCGGCGCCAGGCATTACGGCTGAGGATCCGATCAATTCGGTAAAGGAGAAAAGTATCATGGGATTCAAGGACAAATTCAGAGAGTTTTTCACCTCCGAGGAAGAAGAGGAAGAGGAAGTCCGCGCCGAGCCGGCGGCGGAACCTGCCGAAGAGCAGCGCAAGGGCTTCTCATTCGGCGATCGCGGCGCTTCCCGCGACAAGGTCGTCAACTTCGGCGGTAATCAGCTTCAGGTTGTTCTGGTCAAGCCCGAGCGGTTTGAGGACGCCCCCGGCATCGCCGACCATCTCAATGCCAAGCGTACCGTCGTGCTTAATCTGGAGAGTGCGCCCAAGGACGTGATCCGCCGCCTGGTGGACTTCCTGAGCGGCGTCGCCTACGCCAACAAGGGGCAGATCAAGCGCGCCGCCAATAACACCTTCATCATCACACCCAACAACGTGGACGTTTCCGGTGACGTCTTCTTTGAGGAGCATTACGGCCGACCGACCGATCCGGACGACGGCCTTCTGACGTCGCGGGTGCATGACGCTTTACGCATCGCCCGCGATTCGTCTGTTTCCAAGTATATCGGCTTTCTTGATGAGCGCCGGCAGGCGCTCTGCTCCTACGCGTGCGCGCGCGAGAGCGGGATCGACTGCCGCTTCTTCGGCGGCTACGAGGGGGCCGAGCGGGTCATGCTCGGTCTCATTCCGCCCGGCGGGGAGGAGAGATTTCCCATTGCCGCGCTCACGCTGCGGGTGCGTCCATGCGCCGCGCTCACCCACCGGGACTGGCTGGGGAGTCTGCTCGCCCTCGGGCTCAAGCGGGAGAGCGTGGGCGACCTGCTCTGCGAGCCGGGGCGCTGCGTCGCCTTCGTGGCCGAGAGCGTCGCGCCCGTCATTCTGCGGGAACTGACCCGCGTCGGCGGCGAGGGCGTCAAGGTCGTCGAAGGATTTTCGGAGCCCCTGCCCGCCGCCCACCGCTTCGCCGAGAAGTCCGTTACCGTCGCCTCCGTGCGGCTGGACGGGGTGGTATCGGCACTGTTCGCCTGCTCCCGCTCCCAGGCCGCCGAGTGGATCCGGCTGGGGCTGGTCGCCGTCAACGGCCTGCCCTGTCAGAAGGGGGACGCCCCCCTGCGCGGCGGCGACCGCCTCGCAGTGCGGGGCAAGGGCAAGTTCATCCTCGACGCGTGCGACCGGCTTACGCGCAAGGGCCGCGTCGTGTTGGAAGTCCGTCAGTATCTTTGATCTCGATTATGGAACAGGGGAGGACATCGTTATGATCACTTCGGAACAGCTTTTGAACTGCCAGTTCACCAAGGCCGGCATGAACGGCTACAGGGGCGCGGAGGTCGACGACACGATCAGTCAGGCCGCGGAAGCGCTCAGCTATTATGAGAAACGAATCCGCGATATGCAGCAGACCATCGATCAGCTCAGGAAGGATGAGAACATCATCCAGACCACGCTGGTCAACGCCCAGCGCCTGGCCGACCAGATCACCGCCGACGCGCAGCAGAAGGCCGACGCCCTCCTCGCCGAGGCGCAGCAGAAGGCCGACGCCCTGACCGCCGAGAAGGAGTCCGCCGCCGCCGAAGCGACCGCCGCCGCCGAAGCGACCGCCCGCGAGATGATCGACAACGCTAAGGCGCAGTCCGTCGCCTTGCTGGAGAAAGCCCAGCGCGCTACCAACGAGCTGGTGCGCGCCACCGATGAAAGCAAGGCCGAGCAGGAGACGATCCTCGCCACCATGAAGAACGAGGTCGCCGCCTTCCGCGCCAAAATGATCGCCCAATACAAGGAGCACCTCGAACTGCTGGAGAAGCTTCCTTCCGAGGTCAGGAAGCTCACCCGCCGCACCGAGGAGACCGCGCCCGAGGCCGGGCAGGAATCCGACTCCGCCGGCTCCCGCCTGCAGGACCTCATCGGAGAGATGAAAGAGAACGAGACCGCCGCCGCCAAGGCCGTTGACGAGGTCGCCGAGCTGATTGCTGACGAGCCTGCCGAGAACGACGAGCCCGTCCCCGCCGAGGAACCCGAAGAGGCCCCGGCACAGGCGCCCAAGAGCGGCTTTTCCGTCATTCTTGACGACGAGGACGAATAAGCCCTCACCAATCCACCATCTTTAGGAGAAACGCCATGCCACAGGATTATAACGAGACACTCAATTTACCTCAGACCGACTTTCCCATGCGTGCCGGCCTCCCCGTGCGGGAGCCCGAGGCGCTGGCAAGCTGGTATGAGGAAAAGCTTTACGAGCAGATCCTCGCCCGCAACGAGGGCAAGCCCCTCTACGTCCTCCACGACGGCCCGCCCTACGCCAACGGCAAGATCCATCTGGGCACTGCCCTCAACAAGATCCTCAAGGATTTCGTCGTCCGCTACAAGAACATGAGCGGGTTCAAGGCGCCCTACGTCCCCGGCTACGACACCCACGGTCTGCCCACCGAGCTGAAGGCCCGCAAGCAGGCCGGCAAGGACTCCAACGAGCGTATCTCGCCCCTGGAGCTTCGCAAAATGTGCCGGGAGTTCGCCCTCGGCTTCGTGGACAGTCAGCGGGACCAGTTCAAGCGTCTGGGCGTCCTCGGCGAGTGGGATAACCCCTATCTGACCCTCAAGCCCGAGTTCGTCGCCCGCCAGGTCGAGGTCTTCGGCGAGATGGCCAAAAAGGGCTACATCTACAAGGGACTCAAGCCCGTCTACTGGTGCCCCGAGTGCCAGACCGCCCTGGCCGAGGCCGAGATCGAGTACGCCGAGGATCCCTGCCACTCCATCTACGTCAAGTTCCCCGTCGTCGAGGATTTCGGCAAGCTGACCGCCCTGGGCGCCGAGAAGGGCAAGACCTTCTTCGTCATCTGGACCACCACCACCTGGACCCTGCCCAGCAACCTGGCCATCTGCGTCGGCCCCCAGTACGATTACGGCGTCTACCGCGCGAAGGGCGAGTATTACGTCATGGCCACCGCGCTGGCCGGCTCCGCCTTTGAGGCGGCCGGGATCGCCGATCCCGAGCTGCTGGGCACCCTGCCCGGCAGCGAGCTGGAATACATGACCACCGCCCACCCCTTCCTTGACCGCACCTCGCTGGTCATCGTGGGCGACCACGTCACGCTGGAGAGCGGCACCGGCTGCGTCCATACCGCGCCCGGCCACGGCATCGACGACTTTGAAGTCTGCCGCCGCTACCCCGAGATCCCCATGGTCGTCGCCGTCGATGCCAAGGGCGTCATGACCGAGGATGCCGGCCCCTTCGCCGGTCTGACCACCGATCAGGCCAACAAAGCCATCGCCCTCCATCTGGACAAGACGGGGATGCTCTTCGCTTTGTCTAAGATCATCCACCAGTATCCCCATTGCTGGCGGTGCAAGTCGCCCGTCCTCTTCCGCGCCACCGAGCAGTGCTTCTGCTCCATCAAGGAGTTCTCCGACGCGGCGCTGGAGGCCATCCGTTCCGTCGAGTGGATCCCCGGCTGGGGCGAGGACCGCATCAGCAGCATGGTGCGCGACCGCTCCGACTGGTGCATCTCCCGTCAGCGCACCTGGGGCGTTCCCATTCCGCTGTTCTACTGCGAGGATTGCGGCGAGCAGATCATCAACGACGACACCATCGCCTCCGTCGCCGCCATCTTCCGCAAAGAGGGCGCCGACGCCTGGTATGCCCGCGAGGCGGCCGAGCTGCTGCCCGCCGGCTTCGTTTGCCCCAAGTGCGGCAAGGCGCATTTCCGCAAGGAGACCGACATCATGGACGTCTGGTTCGATTCCGGCTCCACCCACGCGGCGGTGCTCGACGAGCGGGATAACCTCCGTTTCCCCGCCGACCTCTACCTGGAGGGCGCCGATCAGTACCGCGGCTGGTTCCAGTCCTCGCTGCTGACCGCCGTCGCCACCAAGGGCGTCGCCCCCTACAAGACCGTCGTCACCCACGGCTGGGTGGTGGACGGCGAGGGCAAGAAGATGTCCAAGTCCATCGGCAACACCATTGAGCCCGAGGAGATCGTCAAGCAGTACGGCGCCGACATCCTCCGCCTGTGGGTCGCCTCCAGCGACTACCACGCCGACATCCGCATCTCCAAGGACATCCTCAAGCAGCTGTCCGAGAGCTACCGCAAGATCCGCAACACCGCCCGCTTCCTCATCAGCAACCTGGGCGACTTCGATCCCGACCGCGACGCCGTCGCCGCCGAGTCGCTCGAGCCCATCGACCGCTGGGCGCTGGCCCGTCTTAACGATCTCATCGGGCGCGCGAAGGAGGCCTACGACCGCTTCGAGTATCATCTGATCTATCACGCTGTGCACAACTTCTGCGTGGTCGATCTGTCCAACTTCTATCTCGATGTGCTGAAGGACCGCCTCTACGTCGAGGCCGCCGACAGCGTCACCCGCCGCGCCGCGCAGACCGCCATGTACCGCATCCTCGACGCGCTCACCCGTCTGCTTGCGCCCATCCTCGCCTTCACCGCGGACGAGATCTGGCAGTTCATGCCTCACGCGTCCGACCGCGATCCCGCGCACGTGATGTTCAATCCTTTCCCGACCCCCGTCGCCGTCGACGCCGACGAGGCCTTCATGGCCGATTGGGAGCAGATCCACGCCATCCGCGACGACGTCAAGAAGGAGATCGAAAACGCCCGGAACGAAAAGCTGATCGGCGCCTCGCTGGACAGCTGCATCACCCTCTTCGCCGAGGGCGACACGCTGGCGCTCCTGCGCCGGTTTGAGGATCAGCTCGCCGCCATCCTCATTGCCTCCGAGGTCGTCCTCAAGGAGGGCAAGGGCGGCGTTGTGCCGGGCAACACCGGCGTTGGCGTCACTGTGGAGAAGGCAGGCGGCTGCAAGTGCGCCCGCTGCTGGACCTATTCCGATTCCGTCGGCAAGAACGCCGACTGGCCCGACGTGTGCGCCCGCTGCGCCGAGATCCTTTCGGCCGCCCGGAGTAAGGCATGACCGCGCTGATTGCGCTGCTGTGCGCCGCGGCGCTGGTCATCCTCGATCAGGTCACCAAGGCGCTCACCGTCTCCCATCTGGCCGTGGGGGAGAGTTACCCGCTGTGGGAGAACGTCCTCCATTTCACCCGCGTGCATAACGACGGCGCCGTGTTCGGCTCCTTTTCGGGGATGCCGTATATTTTCAACACCGTGACGGTGCTGATCGTGCTGGGCGCCGCCTACCTGCTGATCCGAAACAAGCTGGGCTCCCGGTGGCTCGTCGCCGCCGTCACCCTCATTCTCGGGGGCGGCGTGGGCAACCTCATTGACCGCTTCCGCCTGGGCTACGTCATCGACATGATCGACGTCAAATGCTTCGGCGACCTTTGGGTATGGGTGTTCAACGTCGCCGACTGCGGCGTCGTGATCGGCTGCCTGATCCTGCTCGGCTACTATCTGATCGACTGGATCCGGGACGTCCGCGCCCGCAAGGCCGCGCCCCGGCCCGATGAAGGGGAGGAGCCCCATGACCACCCGTGAATGGACCTGCGAGGCGGCCTGCCCCCGCGTGGACGTCTTTCTGGCCGAAAAGAGCGGCTTGACCCGCTCCGCCGCCGCCAGGCGGTGCGATGAGGGAAGCGTCACCGTCAACGGCGCCCCCTGCCGGAAGCGGGATCCCCTGCGCGCAGGCGACGTCGTCACGCTCACCGAGCCAGATCCCGTCCCTGCCGGCGCCAGGCCGCAGGACATCCCCCTGACCATCGTCTACGAGGACGACGACCTGCTCGTGGTGAACAAGCCCAAGGGCATGGTAGTCCACCCCGCCCCCGGCAACCCGGACGGTACGCTGGTCAACGCCCTGCTCGCCCATTGCGGCGACTCTCTGTCGGGCATCAACGGGGTCATCCGACCCGGCATCGTCCACCGCATCGACAAGGACACCAGCGGCCTGCTCATCGTCGCCAAGAACGACCGCGCCCACCAGTTCCTCGCCCGGCAGATCAAGGAGCACTCCTTCATCCGGGAGTATGAGGCCGTCGTCTACGGCCGCCTCCGGGAGGACGAGGGGACGATCGACGCCCCCATCGGGCGTCACCCCGTCAAGCGTAAGCAGATGGCCGTCGGCGGTGCCGCCGCACGGGAGGCCGTCACCCATTGGCGTGTCGTCGCGCGCTACGAGGGCTTCACCCACGTCGCCCTCCGGCTGGAGACCGGACGCACCCACCAGATCCGCGTCCACATGGCCTCCATCGGCCATCCCGTCGCGGGCGATCCCCTCTACGGGCCCCGAAAGGTCATCACCGCGCTGCACGGGCAGTGCCTGCACGCCCGCCGGATCGGGTTCGTCCACCCCGACGGCAGGGAAATGCTTTTTGACAGCGACCTGCCTGATTATTTCGTTAAATTCCTCCAATCGCTCACAAGAGAGTAATTTGAACGCCGAGGAGTGTCAATATGGATCAGAAAACCAAAAACCAACTGAAGATCCTCGCCTGCAAGGCCCGCATGGGCGTGCTCGAGGGTACCTTCAACGCCAAGTCGGGGCATCCCGGCGGCTCGCTGTCCATCTGCGAGGCGCTGACCTACCTCTACTTCCGGGAGCTGAACGTCGATCCCGCCGACCCGGATAAGCCCGACCGCGACCGTTTCGTGCTCTCGAAGGGCCACTGCGCGCCCGCGCTGTACAGCGTGCTGTCCCTGCGCGGCTTCTTCCCCTGGAGCGAGATCGCCCGCCTGCGTAAGCCCGGCGCCCTGCTGCAGGGGCACCCGGCCATCTCCATTCCCGGCGTCGATATGTCCTCCGGCTCCCTGGGCCAGGGCATCTCCGCCGCCGTGGGCATGGCCCTCTCCGCCAAGCATTTCGGCGACGGCTTCCGCGTCTACGCCATCCTCGGCGACGGCGAGATCGAGGAGGGTCAGGTCTGGGAGGCGGCCATGTTCGCCGCCAACAAGAAGCTTTCCAACCTCGTCGCCTACGTCGACTATAACGGTCTGCAGATCGACGG
This sequence comes from uncultured Clostridia bacterium, assembly GCA_946186725.1. Taxonomy (GTDB): domain Bacteria; phylum Bacillota; class Clostridia; order Oscillospirales; family Acutalibacteraceae; genus RGIG2206. The sequence goes on along the minus strand of CAMHOI010000005.1, from coordinate 4,438 downwards.
CACCGTCGAACAGGTCAACTCGCCCCTGCCCATCGACGAGAAGTTCCGTGCCTTCGGCTGGAACGTGCTGACCGTCGACGGCCACGACTTTGACGATCTTGAGCGGGTGTTCGCCGCGGCGCGCTCCTGCACCGACCGTCCGACCGCCATCATCGCCACCTCGGTCAAGGGGAAGGGCGTCTCCTTCATGGAGGGCCAGGTCGGCTGGCACGGCAAGGGCCCCAACGCCGAGGAATACGAGCAGGGCATGAATGAACTCAAGGCGCAGCTCGCCGCGCTAGAAGGGGAGGAATGATCATGGCAGACGTGAAAAAATTGGCCACCCGCGAGGGCTACGGTCAGGCGCTCCTCGAGCTGGGCGCCACCCGCGAGGACGTCATCGTCCTCGACGCCGACCTTGCCGCCGCCACCAAGACCGGCGTCTTCAAGAAGGCCTACCCCGACCGCTTCTACAACTGCGGCATCGCCGAGCAGAATATGATGAGCATCGCCGCCGGCATCGCCACCACGGGCAAGACCGTCTTCGCCAGCTCCTTCGCCATGTTCGCGGCCGGCCGCGCCTACGAGCAGGTGCGCAACTCCATCGGCTACCCCCACCTCAACGTCAAGATCGGCGCCACCCACGGCGGCATCTCCGTCGGCGAGGACGGCGCCACCCACCAGTGCTGTGAGGATATCGCCCTCATGCGCACCATCCCCGGCATGACCATCATCAATCCCGCCGACGCCGTGGAGGCCAAGGCCGCCACCCTTGCCGCCGCCGAAATGACCGGCCCCGTCTACCTCCGCTTCGGCCGTCTGGCCGTTCCCGTGTTCAACGACGAGGCGAGCTACACCTTCACCCTCGGCAAGGGCGTCACCCTCAAGGAGGGCGGGGACGTCACCCTGATCGCCACCGGTCTGATGGTCGAGCGTGCGCTGACCGCCGCCGGGCAGCTGAAGGACGAGGGGATCGACGCCCGCGTCATCAACATCCACACCATCAAGCCCCTCGACGAGGAGATCGTCCTGCGCGCCGCCCGTGAGACGGGCGCCGTCGTGGTCGCGGAGGAGCATTCCGTCATCGGCGGGCTGGGCAGCGCCGTGTGCGACCTGCTGGCCGCCACCTGCCCCGTCCCCGTCCAAAAGGTCGGCGTCGAGGACGTGTTCGGCACCTCCGGCCCCGCGCTTGAGCTGCTCGATCGCTTCGGGCTCAACGCCGCCAACATCGTCGCCAAGGCCAAAGCCGTCCTGGCCATGAAGAAGTAAGCTCCACCCGTGCGGGAGTCGGCAAACCGGCTCCCGCTTTTTGTCAGTCAGCCGGAAGGAGGAAGCGAAGTGACCTTTGCCGTCCCCGAGTACGTGAGCGCGGTGACCGATCGCCTGCGGGAGCGCGGGTTTCAGGCCTATCTGGTCGGCGGATGCGTGCGGGACACCCTCCGGGGCGTCACGCCCAACGATTACGACGTGGCGACCTCCGCCCTGCCGGAGGAGACCGTCGCCGCCTTCCCCGATCCCCGCGTGATCGGCACGGGGATGCGCCACGGCACCGTCACCGTCCTCTCCGGCGGCCGTCCAATCGAGGTCACTACCTTCCGCGTGGACGGCCCGTACAGGGACCATCGCCGCCCCGACGCCGTTGCCTTCACCCCCTCGCTGGAGGAGGATCTCGCCCGGCGCGACTTCACCGTCAACGCCATGGCGTGGGGGAAGGAGGGCCTGGTCGATCCCTTCGGCGGACAGGAGGCGCTTGCCCGGCGGGTGATCGCCTGCGTGGGCGAGCCGGCCCGCCGCTTTGACGAGGACGGGCTGCGCATTCTGCGCGCCGTCCGCTTCGCTGCCACGCTGGATTTCACCGTCGACCCGGCGACTGCCGCCGACGTCCACAACAGCACGTCTCTTCTCGATCCCGTTTCCGCGGAGCGAAAATGGGCGGAGCTGACCAAATGGCTCTGCGGCCCCGCCGCCGCGCGGGTGCTGGCGGAGTACCGCGACCTGATCGAGCATATGATCCCCGAGCTGAGGGGCCGCGCTCTCGACCGGCGTCTGCTGGCCTCCCTCCCGCCCCGGAAGGAGCTACGCCTTGCCGCCCTCTTCTCCTCTTTGCCGGCCGAGGAGGCGGGCGCCATCCTCGCCCGCTTCAAGTGCGACGGCGCCACCCGCAAGCGGGTGCTGGCCGCCCTTTCGCACAAGGACGCGCCTCTCGGCACCGAAGGGGAGCGCCTGCGTCTCGTCCACGCCGTCGGCTGGCCGGCCGCCGGCGACGTCGCCGCCCTGCAGGGGAACGCTGAGGCAGCCGCTTTCCTGCGGCGGGCCGAGAAGGACGGCGCCCCCGTCGCATTGGCCGATCTCGCCGTGACCGGGGACGACCTCGCCGCACTGGGCGCGCCCGGGGGCCGACGGATGGGCGTGCTGCTGGATACCCTTCTCCTTCGCGTGATCGACGGCCAAACGAAAAACGAGCGGTCGGCCCTTCTCGCCGCCGCCCGGGAAATGATAGAACAATGGAGGTCATGACCATGAAAAAACGGATGTCCCTGTGCCTGCTTGCTTTCGCCGCGGCACTGCTGCTGTCCGCGTGCGGCGCTCCCGCCGCCGAAAGCACCTCCCCCTCCTCCCCGGCGGCCGCCGATCAGGCCGTTATCGCCATCAACGGCGAGACCATCCCCCTGACCTACGAGACCAATCACTACGACCTGTATTACAAGGAAAACGTCGCCCGGATGCAGAGAGACACCATGGGCACCTTCCGCAATGAGGCCTACTACAACGAGCAGGGGGAGCAGATCTTCGCCATCCACCTGGTCTACTATGAAGGCAAGACCGCCGAACAGGTCATGGAGGCGTCCGACTACGAGCTGACTCCCGCCACGGTCGGCGGCCTGGATTACCTCCGTTTTGCCTATACCGAGGACGGCCGCGCCGGGCACACCTACGTCCACGAGCACAACGGCGACGCCTATACCATCAGCTTCGTCTCCGATTACGACATGACGCAGCTGGAGGACGCCTTCCTTTCCACCGTTTCCTTCCGCTGAGAGAACAAAGCACGGGCCCTGCGGCGACCGCAGGGCCCGTGCTTTGTTTTGCTTATTCGTCGATCTTGAGCGCCTCGACCATGTCGATCTTCCGGTTCTTGCGTGCGACCGCCCATCCGACGAGCAGAGACACGCCGAAGGTCAGCAGGATGGAAACGCCGTAGGTCAGCGGCCCGAGCATCAGCTTGAGCTCGTATTCGGACGCGAGCGCCGTCAGCAGCCATTGCAGCGTGCCCACCCCCGCGGGCAGGCCGAGGATCACGCCGATCACGGTCAGCCAGAGATTCTGGGAGATGAGCAGGCGCCCAATCTTCCGGCTGCGGAAGCCCAGCACCTTCAGCGTGGCCAGCTCTCTCGACCGCTCCACGTAGCTCATGATCCCGAGATTGTACAGCACCACGATCCCGAGAATGATGGCGGCGATAACGAGAATGAAGACCATGCTGTCCATGATCTGAACGAAGCTGCCGAAGCTGTCCATCAGCTGTTGCTTATCCTGCTTGCCTGCAATGAGCGGAGAAGAGGGGATCTCGTCCACTCCTTTTTCCGTATAGATCGCGGATACACGGCAGGGGATGCCCAGCCGGTCGGCGAGGGTGTCGGTCATGGTGACGCTTTCGGTCATGATGGAACGGTTGTAGCCGACCACCTTGACCCGGTATGTCTCCTCCTCACCATAGGGGGAGAAGACGATCTCCTCGCCGATCTTTGCCTTGTCGGCCAGACGGAGACAGAGATAAACGCCCTCGTCGCTCAGCTCGATGGGTCGGTTGTCCTCGTCGATGACGCTGACAAGGCCCCGGTCGTTGTGCAGGATATCCAGTGTCGCGGTGTCGCCGTCCAGACTGATCCCGGCGTAGCTTTCCCAGTCCCCGTCCAGCTCGGCGATCAGGGGCGCGGCCGCCTGAGGGTCGACGTCCTCGACGAGGTTGACCTTGGTCGCGTAGTGGGAAACGCCGTTGTCAAGCAGGTCGAGGAAGCCCGCCATCGTGTCCCGCATGCCCAGCCCGCCCACGAGCAGGATCATGCAGCCGACGATCCCGATCAGGGTCATGGCAAAGCGGCTCTTGTGCCGCATCAGGTCGCGCAGGTTCCATTTCGTCGCAAAGCCCAGCCGATCCATCAGCGGCAGCCGCTCCAGGAGGGAGCGTTTCATCTTTTTGGGCGTATAGGGCCGCAGGGCGTCCGCGGCGGTGCCCTTGAGCTGGGCGCGCACCGAGAGGAAGCTGATGAGCGTGAGGAGAAGGATGCTCCCGGCGATGACGGGGTAGCAGAACGCGGGCGTCGCCGCCGTCCAATCGGGCATATCGAAGTAGGTGCCCATCATGCCGTTCTCGCTCATGACCGCCTTGCACACGAGCCAGCCGAGCCCCATGCCCAGCGCCGCGCCGACGAGCCCGATGACCAGCCCGTACAGGGAA
>CAMHOI010000004.1 GCA_946186725.1 uncultured Clostridia bacterium | reverse complement strand
AAATTTCTTGTTACCATGTTGCGCTCCTTTCTATTCGGCGAGCCACGCGAGGTTCTCGCCGTCGAAGAGGAAGGTCTTGCCGGTGTCAATCTCGCGGCACTTTGCGCCGTTCGGGATCGGCACGAGGCCCGCGGGGAAGACGCCGGGCGGGGAGAAGACGGTGGGCTTGTCGTCGTCGGCGAGGCAGCTCACCGCGACGGCCCAGCCGGCGCTGAGCCGCTGTGCGTTGATTGTGACCATGTTGGGGTCCTCCTTTCAAAATCAGGTTTCCGGCGGGTATTCGGTCGGGTACACGTCGTCAAAGCCCCAGTAGCCCTGCAGCGTCGCCCAATCGAAGGTGCTGACCTGGTCGCAGCGCGGTGAATACTGCCCGCCGCCGCCGCTGGGGATATAGCGCGAAAAGCCGGTCTCGCCCAAAAAGTCGAAGGGGATCTCGCTGCTCTCGCCCGTGACCTCGCGGATCCGGTCCGCTGTGGCCTTGAGGCTCCGGTCGAGCTTCGCGCCGTCTACGATCTGCATGGCCATCAGTAGCTCCCTCCCGTCCAGGCGGAGAGCTCCACGGCCTGGATCGCGCCGTCCTCCCCGATGCCGAGCAGCTTCCCGGCGTTCGCGGCCACAGCCGCTGCTTTGACCTGCGCGGTTGTTTCGTTCAGCACCGCCTGGTTCAAATTCTGCCGCTCGTCATGAACGCTGGCCGCGGCCCAGTATTTGCCGCCGGTCGGAAATCGAAAGATCTGGTCTGCCATCTGCTGCGCTCCTTTCTGTTGATACTGCTTTCATGCCCGGTTTCTTGCTTAAAGTGTCCTTTAAGTAACGTCCGTCTCCGATTCGGGTTCGGGCTCCGGCGCGGGTTCGGGAGCCGGGGTCATGTCCGGGAACGCGCCGTAAGCGTCCTGCATAATTTGCCGACCATCTACGCGAGTGAGCGTAAGCGCCCACATAGCGCGGTTGTCTGCCGCCTCAAATGCGGACTGCTGTGCGTGGTAGTCCGACCGCGCCACACGCAGAGCCTTGTCGCTGTCGCCATTGGGATTGGACTCGGTAGCGTTGTAGCTTCGGCTGTCGAAAGTCTTTGGATAGCCATTGACCGTGGAAAGAACGCCCTCTGGGTGAGTTTCAGATACTACGACCTGTTTTGCGTCTACGATGTAGATTTGTCTCATGATGTTATACCTCCTTAATTAACTTCCATAACATTTCGATGTCCATAATAAATCGAGTTTTTTCCGGCAAACAAGATGTCTCCAGTCTGTTGCAGAAAAGCATAGCAGACATCAAGCATATCAATCTGAAGCGTGAATCGGATGCCGTCTACGCCGTTGTTGACGGTCTGCGACATTTCTCCGGTTGTTGAGTCCCTGTTCCAGTAATCTGTATAAGTTCCGTTTGTGAAAACTTGCAGTGATGGGAGCGTTCCGTACATAACGAAAACTGCGCGATTACTGCTATCGCCATCATAAACGAAACTGTACAAATCCGTGACGCAAGCCGCTGAATTGACCTCCAGAGTCAGATCGCCGTTCTTCAGACGATAACCCATGTCCGTGATAATTGGCGATGTGTCAAGACCGCCGCTCACCGATTGCATCAGCAGTCTTCGCCGTGCTTGCATCAAGTCCAACTTGCCGCCACCCCCAGACCGTCCATAATGTTGATTTCATACGTTGTATTGGCTTCCAATGCGGTCGGGTCAAAACCGTTCGCCCATTTGAGCGTCACACCAGACGGCGGCGTGATTGTCAGCACCGTTGCCGTGGAGCCGCTGGTGAACACAACGTCAACGATACCGCTTGCGGGGAGCGTGATGTCAAGCGTGGAAACCTCACCGCAAACATAGCGCACACCGGGGAGCGCGTTGATTGTTGGCGTTGTGCCAGAAACTGCGACAGAGCCGTTGAGCATTTCGGAGATTGCGGATTTCTGTGCTTCCGGGTACTGGCCTACAGTGGTAGATGCGATAGATGACATGTCTGCCCCAGCGGCTTTGGCGAGGCCATAGAAGGCGGATTCGTGCTGAAAGCCTGGGACAATAGCAATATAGTTAGCGCGTCCTTCTTTTATTTGATTGTTGGTGGGTGACTGCAAGTCGAGAAACCCTAAATTATTAATTTTAACGCCATAGGAAGATGTATTTCTAACTTTAACAGCACCAAAGGCTTCGTCGTTAGCAATCGGCACATTCGCCACGCCATCCGTGACAATGCTCGTCCCGTTGATCTGAACATCATTGACAGCACCGCCAGCGCCACCGCCTGCTTCGCCGTATTCGTATTCAGACGGCTTGCCCGTGGTCGGGTCAACAGTTTTGACGATGAGCGCCTTGCCTACGTCCTGCGTGGTTGCGGCCGGTGTCAGTTTGTTGATAGCGCTCTTTAAATCACCGACCTCGCCTTCAACCTCCTGCATGTCCGCTTTAAGCGCTACCACGTCCTGAGCAAACTCCTCGTCGGTCTCGGGCTGTAAGGCCCACTCGCTCGACTCCTCGTCGAACAGAAAGCGAGCGCCCGTGTCGATTTCTATAAGCTTTGCCCCGTTTGGGATCGGCATCGTTTTCTCGGGAAAAACGCCGGGCGGCGTGCATTCGGTCGGCTTTGCGTCGTCGGAAAGACAACTCACCTTTACATCCCACCCCTGAGACAGTAGCATCATTGTTATTGTTACCATCGCAAACTTCCTTTCTCATAAAATCGCGTCGAGCACGACCCACGTGCCCGAGATCTTCGCCGCGACCACCATGTCGCCGGCCTGGATGTCGCTGCCCTTGAGGCGGCGATAGCTCTTCTGCGTGGCGGCAGTCTGACCCGGGAGGATCAGCGTAACGCCGGCCTCCGTGACCGCCGCCGCCTTCGCGCAGATGAGCTGCGCCGGTTTCTCCTGAGGCAAATTTTCGAGGTCAATCAAGGTTGTACACCACCTTCTCAAGTCGATGGGTCATCCGCCCGCCGACCGCAAGCTCCATGTCGTAGCCGTGCTCGATGCAGAGCGCCGAGAGCTCCCCGTAGCGCAGCGCCACCACGTCGCCGACGCCGAAGCCCGGCAGCAGCCCGGTCGAGAGCTGGATGCTCTCGCCGGTGATCATGCTCTCGTTCCGCAGCCGGTTTGCGTAGGCCTGCAGATCCTCGGGGGAGTTGATGTTGTCGACCGCGATCTTCTGCACGATCCGCCGCCCGCGCCGCACGGTGGAAAGCGGGCTCTGCGGGTTCGCGTTTTCCGCCACGGCGAGCATCAGCTCGTCCTTGTCCGGGTGCGCGCAGGTGCAGAGGAAGACGTTCGGCGCGGCGTAGACATCGGTCGTGCGGGAGATCCCGGGCAGCACGCGGGTCGATTTGTCGCGCGTGTCGAAGCGGTGGGCGATCGTCGAAGCGTCCGGCACCGTCACCGGGCCCAGGATCGCGGCACCGAAAGCGTTGAACCACAACGGGTTATAGTTGATCTCACTTAAAAGCTGATTCGCGATCGTAAGGTGAGACGTGCCCACGTCCCAGTCCTCGCGGTCCTCCTGGAAGACGGCGGCGGAGGGCGTCTTGAAGATCGCCCGGATCCCCGCTGCGGTCAGCAGCTGCTCCACCGCGTCGAGGACCGGCGTCCCGCGCCGCCAGTAGAGGAGCGTCTCGGTCCTGGTGTCCCGGACGAGCCAGCCTCGGTCGTAGCACTCCACGCGCACGGATCGCAGCCCGTCCACCTCTTCCTCGGTCGGCGTCGCCACCGCGAAGACGCCCAGCGGGTGCTCCGCGCCGTCGATCACGATCACCGGCTGGATCTCGTCGGTGAGCCAGTTGACCTCCTGCAGCCGCCACGCCGCGTCCCGTGCGTAGGGGGCGAAGGTGCCGGAAAAGCCGGTTTTGATCTCGCCCCCGTCGTCCATGCGGATTCTCGGCGGGGAGGAATCGAGGGCGCGCAGCTGCGCGTAGTAGGCGCCGCCGCGAAGGAGGTTATAGCGGAATCCGATTTTACGCATCGACGCGCCCTCCCCAGTCCTCCTGCCGCACTTCGAAACTGTAGCTCTTGTAGAAGCGCGGGTCCCGCCGGTCGTAGCCGGCGAGCACGCCGACCACCACGACGCCGCGCGGGGTCTTCACAACGACCTCCTCGCCGAGCAGCGCCTCGAAGGCGTCGGCCTGCTTGCGGTTCTGTGCAAGCCAGGCAGCGTCGAAGCTGGCCACCAGATCCTCGGCCTCGCCCACGTCAGCCTCCGGGTACTTCGACCCTGCGTAGTGGGTCCAGCGCACCTCGCGCGAGCGCGTGAGGGAGAGCTCCCGGTTTTCCCGGTCGGACCACTTGAGAGTCTGCCACGGCCCGCCGGAGAGGAGCCCGATCGTGAGGCACCTGATCGTAACGGTCAGCGTCAACGCGTTGGAGCTCGCTGCGTTATTGTTGGAAAGCCGGTTCAAAATCACATACGTGTGTTCGCCGAGGGCGGTGCGGTCCTCGTAATGCGCGTCCGCCGTCCGGTCGAGAAGCTCACCGTCGCGGTAGACGTAGTAGTCGCCGCTGCCGCCCTCCTTGATCGGCGGGTCCTCATAAAGGTAGACCGCGATCCGGCTGTCGGTGCTGCCGGCCTCGTTCGTGACACGGCAGAAGTATTCCTCGCCGCTGCGGCTCTCCTCCGCCGGGAAGGTGATGTAAGGCGCGTTTACGCCCATCGCCGTCCACTCGGGCTCCGTGCTGCCCGGACCGGGGACCATGTGCCAGAGAGTTCCCGCCCAGGCTGTGATCTGCACCGCGCCCGTTGGACCTTCGCCCTCGGGAAAATACCAGTGATCGTCGCTGCCGTTGCTGACGCGCTGCGCGCGGTTCGGGACCTCGCCGTAGGGAATATGCCAGTAGTTGTCGTCCTGGTCCGCGACCTGCAGAGCCGGGCTGAAGCTCTGGGGGCTGCGGCGGTACCACTCGTAGCTGGAACCGTCCGCGCCGCAGTACATGTAAACCGTGCCGTCCTTGAGGAAGACATCCTCGGGCTGGATCGTGATCACCGGCGCCGCCGCCGGGGCCGCGTAGTGGAAGGTGGCGACGTCTGACTCTACGCTTCCCGCTGCTGAGGTGACTTGGCATTTGTATCGGTAGCCGTCGAGCTGCGCGGTCACGTTTTGGGTGTAGGTCTGTTTATAAGGCCCGGCAGGCCCCAGCGAATTCCAGGGCGCTGCCTCAGCCGGCTGCATAAACCATTTGAAGCTGAGACCCTCGCCGACAGCGTCGACCGAAAAGCTCAGCAGTCCCTCGGTGGCCCACATGTCGACCGGCTGCACGGTGATCACCGGCATTGAGGCCTCGCCGCCGGTCCAGGTGAGATGCACGGACTCATCAGCGGTACCCGAAAGCGTGATCGTCTGCTGCGGCGTGCTGGTGTAAAAGTTCGCGGCGGCCCACTCGGACCAGAGACCGTACTGATTCTGCGCGCGTACCTTCACGGTATGCAGCCCCGGCTGCATCGGCTCCGGCCAGGTGTAGGACCGCACATTCGCGCCGTAGTCGCCGTAGATCTGCCCGTCGATGTCGATCTCAAAGGCGAGCTGACCGTTGACCTGCCAGGTCACGGTCACAAACGGCATGGAGTCTGCCCACACGCCCTGCACCAGGGGAGCGGCAAAGGAGATGAAACTGACCGCCCGGGACCACGGGCCGGTGACGTCGTTTTCGCTCGTCGCCCGGATCCGCCAGTAGACGAGGCCCGCGTCGAAGGTCGAGGCTGCCGCCTCATAGCTTCTCGCGGCGCTGCCGGTTACGGTGGCGAGCGCGTCCCAGGCTTCGCCGTCGGTGCTGATCTGGATGTCAACGCTTTTCTGCGGGCTGCCGTCGATGCTGCCGTAGTCCCAGCGGAACACGATCACGCTGGAGCCGGACTCCACCGTGTCGATCGGCGAGACCGGGATCGCCTCCACCTCGGCTGAGAGCGTCGAGAGCGTGAAGACGTCAGTCGTCGTCGTCCGCCCGGTGTTGTCGGTCGCCTCGGCGTACCACTGCACCGTCCCGGATTCAAAGGTGCCCGCCGCGATCAGGACGCTTGCGCGGTCGGCGTTCGGCTCCATCGAAAGCGTCGTGAACGGGCCGGAGCTGCGCGAGCGCCAGTAGAAGGTCGCGCTCTCGATCGTGAAGGGCTCGTAGGTCGCGCCGCTGGCCTCCAGCGTCACGCTGAAGACGCGGTCGACCTGCGCGTTGATGACGCCCGAGGTCGGCGAGTCCACCGGTACGACCTGCGCCGTCGCGGCGTAGGAGACCGTGAAGGTCACGGAATTGGACCAGGGACCCACGATGTCGAACTCGTTTTTGACTCTCACGCGCCAGTAGATCGTCCCCGCCGGGAACTTCACCCGCGGCGCCGTCCAGGTCGTTCCGCTGCCCGAGACGGTGCCGAGCGTCTCCCAGATCGCGTTGTCGGTTGACCACTGCAGCTGCGCCTCGGTCTGTGCGCCGTTGGTCTCATCCACGCTCCAGGCGAAATTGATGGGGTTCGCTCCTTCCAGCCTCGCGCTGCGCGGCGCGATGGGGGAGGCGCGGCTGCCGAAATGCCGCCGCAGGATAAACTGCCCGTTTGCAGATCGGCCGTACTGGTCCGCAACGCTCACGTAAACGGTCATCTGCCCGGCTGTGACGCTTGCGTCGTCGAACCAGGAATCGGGCGGGGTGAAGGTGATCTCGTCGCTCTCCGCCGTGATGCGGTCCAGGATCGTCCCGCCGGCGCTGAAGTTTACCGTCAGCGGCAGGCCGTAGCGTTTTTCAAAGTTGAATGTGAGATCTTCGCCTGCGTAAAGGGAAACAGGGGAGATTCCCACGCCCAACGGGAGCAGATCGTAGGTAATGCTGGCCTCTGCGACTTCAATGTAAATATCAAAGGAGCTGCTATCTGTAATAACAAGAAATAGATCTGTTCCCGTAGTGTTTAGATCGTCAAAAGCATACGATACGAGGATACCGCTTTGACCGGCTACGATGACTTGAGTATGTTCTGCGAGGGGAGAGTCCGTCCCATATACGCGAGGGTCTCGGTTGTAGAGGCTAAAAGTAACATAAGCTGTGTCTTGGCTCGATGGTGGATTATATATAGACCATCTATAAGTAAAGGAAAACGAAAAAATCTGAAGAGGATCAGCGCTTTCGGAATCTGAATTCAACGAAAACCTAAGCGCAAAAGGAGAAAGTTTTGACCCTGATGTGTATATTGCCCAGTCTGTCCAGGTGCCCGAACGGCGCTCAGAATACGCATCCGGCAGCTTTGTAATTGTCGTGTTCGCCATCAAACCATCCTCCCTCGCATCCGCAGCCCGGAGAGCTCTGCCGAGATCTGACCCAGCAGGCTCACCGCCTGGGTGAGCTTCGCCTCGGTCTCGCGCATGTCGGTGCCGCCGCCGAGGATCTGCCGCGTTTCCTGCGCGGTGTGCACGCGGGAGCCCTGCGGCAGATCCACGAGCTCGGGCCCGTTCTCGGCGAGGTACGTGAGCCCGCCGCGCCAGTTGTCGGTACCGCCGGCGTTGTGGCCGACGTTCACGTTCGCGGCCCGCGCCTCGATGGCGTCGATCTCAGCCGAGAGCTCAGCGAGCCATCCGCGCACGTTGTCGATGCTGCTCCACGCGCGATCCTCCAGGAAGGAAAACGCGCTATCCACGGAATCTGTGAACGGCGAAAAGTCGATCATGGCGATCGTGCCGTTGAACTCTTCGACAAACGCTACCGTGATCTCCGAGATCTGATCCAGGTCCGTGACGGTGTGCTCGGTCATGTCGTCGAAGCGCTGCGTGAACTCTTCCTTTGCCTGCTCGGTCGTTCCGAGGGTATTGATGATCGCCTCAATCTTGTCGGCCGAGCCGGTCTTCAGTTTCTCAAGCTCTTCTTGGCTTCCCGTGTTACCGTCTTTGAATGCTGTGACCATGCTCGCGTTTCCGGTCTTTGCGGTCTCGGTGAGATAACTAAAGGAAAGCGTTACAGCAGTTTTGAACGGCGTAAAGTCCACCGCGCCAGCCGTGCCGGATATTTCTTGCACGGCAGCGACCCAGTCAGCTTTGATTTTGGCAAGCTGCCCGGTAAGATCGACTTCCATCGCTGCGAAGGTATTACCGAGGTCGCCGCGCTCTGCGGCTACCTCGCGCATTTTCTGAATCAGCGCCGCGATCTCTTCATCCGAGGCGTAACGAAGTTCAGCGAGGGCCTGCTTACTTTCGGCGCTGCCGTCCATGTACTTTTTTGCCAGCTCATCGATACCCTCAATATTCCGGTTCTTGAGCGCGTCGAAGTCTTCCCTGTATTCCTGCCAGTATTGCAGCTGACTATCCAGAGCGGCATTTGAACGCTGCATGAAGCTCTCCGTGCTTCCGGCAAGGGCCTCCGCGCTCTCCGCGCCGGCTATCGCCATGTCGCCGTAGTCCTGCGAAACGTCCTTTGTCTTTTCCTGCACCGCCAGCCACGCGGCAACGATTTCCGCTTTCCTCTCGTCTGTGGAGGCAGCCAGTATCGCGACTGCTTCTACAGCTTCAGCGGAGCCTGCGGCAAATTGGCTTACATATTCTTGAATACCCTCCACGCCACTGGATAAAACAGCTTCGAGATTTTTTTCATATTCGTCAAGGTATTCGTACTGGCTTTTGTAAGACTCGACTAATTCTTCAGACTTTTCCCGCATTTCAGCCGCATAGGCTTCCATATCGGCAGATCCGCGAGTTTTGAGGTCTGTTATAGCGTCAGCGGCTTCTGTCTCTGCGGCTTTCATTTGAAAGAAGCTGTCGACGATTATCTGCCGCCCTTCTTCGGTCGCACTAAGAAAGCCACCGAGTGCGGCTGCTGACTCTTCGGATCCGTCGGCGGTTGCCGCGGCCCACTCGCGCACGCCTTCGATCCCGCTGCTGAGAACCTCCTTAAGTGTGATATCGTACCATTCCCAGTAGTGTTTCTGGCTGTCATAAGCGGTGTTCATTTCCTGCGCCGTTTTCATGGAAAAGCCGACCGCTTCTTCATAGGTTCCCCAGACGCCTTCAACGGAGCTTTTTACAGTTTGGAACGTAGATTCCCAACTCTTTGCATATTCGTCCGTGAATTGCTGATAAGACGTACGTGCAAAATCAAGTAAACCGAACTGCCCTTGAATAGACTTTTCCGCCGACTCATAGGCAGAGGTCCAGAGCTCTCCCAATTTCTGTGCTGCCCGGTCGGAATCGGTCAGCAGCCTCTCGCTCGCGTCCTCGAAAAGCCCGAACTGCCCGTCGAGCAAATCTCTGTATTTTGCCTGTGCCTCCTGGTACTTGTCCGCCAGCGCCTGCACGGCCTCCTGCATCGGCGTGATGGCAGCGCTAAGATCCGGCGTATCTGCGGCACTCTCGTCAAAAGCGTCCTTTGCATCCTTCGCGTCGTAATAAGCGTCGGCCAGGTGGGCCCACTGCGCGACGATGTTCACCAGCGGGTTTGAGGATTCCGCGATGATCTGCACGATATCGCTGCCGAAGAGGCTCCGCACGACGTTGATCGCGCCGGTTCCGCCGTCGACGATCGACTGGAAAAGCGGGGCGAAAAAGCCGGCCAGTTCTGTTTTTGCCGTGTCAATTGCGGTTTTGTTTTCCTGCAGCGCGTCGTCAAAACGGCCCAGCCGTTCAATGACTTCCTTGTCGATGACATAGCCCATCTCCTGGGCCCGGTCGGTGTATTGCTTGAGCGCGCCGCTGCCGGCTTCGATCAGCGGTTTAAGATCGGCATAGCTTTTCCCGAAAAGCTGGTTCGCGATGATGTCCGCGCGGGTTTTGTCGTCCATGTCACCCAGCGCGTCGATCACGTCCAGGAAAACCGCGTAGTTGTCGCGCAGCTTCCCGTTCTCGTCGTAGATCTCCACGCCGAGCTCCTTGAACGCCTGCGCCTGCCTGGTGCTCTCGCTGGTCGCGTTTCCCATCGACCGCGTGAGGTTCTGCAGGCTCCGGTCGAGCCCGTCAAAATCCAGGAAATTCTGCGCGTAATCAAGCTGCTGCAGCAGATCCGTGCTCAGCCCGGTCTGGGCCGAGCGCGTCAGCAGCGCGTCGGCTTCTGCGGCGGCCTGCCTGGTGATGTCGTAGAGCTCCTTTGTCACCTTGACCGCAGCCCCGATCCCGGCAGCAGCAAGGCCCATAGACGCCACCGTCCCGGCCGAGAAGCCCTCCATGCCGTTCAGAGCTTCTCTGGCCATATCCGGAATATGAACACCAAGCATCCCGCCGAGCTCGTCGAGCTGATCGCCGAGACCGCCGACGGCTTTCTCGTTTTTCTCCAGGGCCGTCGTGTTTTTATCCATGGCGGCATTGTTTTCGTCGATCGCGTTTTTTGTTTTCGCCAGCTCGGTCTCTGCGTTGGCAAGCTTGATGGCCCACTCGGTCGTGCGCTCGTCCGCCGTCCCGAATTCCTCGGTGGCCTTGTGCAGGGCGTCGCGCAGCAGCGTGACCTTCGCTTCCTGCTCCAGGAGCTGGGACTCCAGCTTTTCGCCCCGCTGGACCAGATAGTCCATGCTGTCGCTGTTGTTTTTATACTGTTCCGCAAGGGTCTTCAGTTCGGCATTGAGGAGCTGATTGTCCTTGTTGATGTTCTGTATCGCTTTTTTGTACTCGGCCTCGCCATCGATCTCGATTTTCAGGCCGACTTTTCGCTGATTTGCCATTTAACCACCTCCACCCGTGAGGTATGCGTAGAGACTCGGCTGCTGCTGCGTGTCCGATTTGGACACACGCTCCCGCGCCTTTGTGCGGGCATCCGCCAGCGCCACA
Organism: uncultured Clostridia bacterium; assembly: GCA_946186725.1. GTDB lineage: Bacteria > Bacillota > Clostridia > Oscillospirales > Acutalibacteraceae > RGIG2206. The sequence continues at coordinate 4,280 of CAMHOI010000004.1, read as the reverse complement.
AAGCGCCGCGGGCTCATGTTGTGCCAGAAATCCTGCTCCGGCTGGTGCAGGTCAAAGATCCAGAATGAAAGAAGCCGGGCGAAGTCGATCAAATCAGACTCCGCCCGGTCGGTCAGTTTCCCGCCGCGTCCTCCTGCGTGCCCTCAGAGGCCGATTCCGGGGGCGTCAGCGCGTCGAACACGAGCCCGATGATCTGGGCGGAGGGAACCTGTTTCGGGCGCAGGACGCGCCCCAGCTCGCGCCAGGTGAAGCGCTCCGGCCAGCACTGTTCGTCGGCGTAGTCGTTCATCATCGCCGCCAGGAACTGCAGCGCGTTTTTCATACCGCGCTCGCCCGAGAGGGCGGGAGAGAGCCTCCCGCCGTTCTCGGCCTGCACGTCAGCTAAAACTGCCATGTTGCATCGCAGGATGTAGGTTTTTCCGTTATGCTCAAACGGCAGCGATTTTCTCCGGATGTTCTCCATGCGCTCAGCCCGCCTGCGGCAGCACCGCCGCGCACCAGGCGATCGCCTCGGGCTCGGAATCGCACACGGCAACTTCGCGCATCACGCGGCCCGCGGTGTCGTCCGGGACGAATTCGCCGGTCGTGGTGGGTGTCTGAAAGGTGACGGACTCGCCCTTGGTCTGGAAGTTCGAGTCGGGCTTCGAGAATTTCACCTTGCTCACGCAGAACGCGGTCCACTTCTTCTGCCCGTCGATGAGGTCGGGGCAGTAAGCCGCGAAGCCGACGTAGTTCTCGGCGTCGTCCGCGCCGTCCACGACGCTCACGATCTCCTTGCTGATCGTTTCGCCGCCAGACGCATAGCTCACCGTGCGGCTCTTCGTCGTGGCGCCGAACATGAGAAGCTGCGCCGCCTGCGGGAAATACTTGGCCTCGAAGGTCATCGTCCCGCCCAGGGCCTCGCGCAGATACTCGGCCAGGTTATCGCAGGCGTAGAGCCGCGCCTCGGCAAACCTGAGCTGCAGCTGCACGTTGATGGCGCACCCGGCGCCGATCGGCGCGTCATAGGTGACGACGCCGTTGGTGTTGTTATATTTTGCGACCTTCGCGCCGCGAAGACCAAAAGTAGGCATTTTATACTCCTTTCGTTATTGGCGCCCCTGAAAGGGGCGCTGTCGGCGCAGCCGACTGAGGGGTTATTCCTCGAACCGGTGTTCAAACCAGTCCCCGATGATCGTCTCGCCCGGCGCGGCGATCTGCTCGCCGTACTGGGCCGCAGCCGTGCGCACAAAAGGGCGCGCCTGTTGATGCCGGTTGCCGTATTCGTTCTCGAAGGCGATCAGCTCATTGGAGGTCACGGTATTTCCGCGCTTGCGCTTGCCGGAAAAGTACACCTCTGTGAAGCCGCCGCCCGGGGTTTTCACGATCTTTTTCAGCTTGACCTTGTCCAGGATGTGCACCCGGCTGTCCCCGTCATAGATGCCCATGGCCTCGCCGCTGCGCTTCACAGCGTCGACGCCGATCTTTCCCATCTCGGTCAGCGCCTTGTTGACAACTTCTTCCGGGATGTCGGCCATCTCCAGCAGCGTCCTCTGCGTTTCCTCAAGGCCCGAGATCACAAGCTTCGCCATCCCAATACCCCCCGTCGCAGTACTCGCACTCGATCGCCCAGTGCTGCCCGTAGGCCGCGCCGGATCGGCGCTCGGCGTCGTCGACGTTCATAATTTCCGGACACGTAAAGTCCGCGGCAACGAGCGCCCGGCAGATCGCCTCCAGCGTTTCATGGGGATTCTGCTTGTCCGGCAGGTAATAACTCACGTTCACGAGATACCGCGCCGCTCGGGAGAGATCCCCGGCGTGCAGCTCCGGTACCATGTTCCAGCTCGTCACGATGTACTCAAGCGCGGGGCCTGTGTACTTGTGCGGGAAAACCGGGAGCCCCAGGGGCTTCAACGCTGCCTGCAGGGCCTTGTCCACGCTCATCGCGTCACCTCCGCGAGCATCAGCGTCAGGCAATCGAAAGAACTGGGAAAGCTCCGGATCACGCGGTAGCGAATCCCGTTGAACTCCGCGAACTTTTCGCCCTCGTAGTCCACGCGCCAGATCTCCGCCGAGGCCGAGGCCTGCAGCCCCTCTTTCTGAGAGAGGTAGAACTCCTTTTGAGAAACCCCGTCTTCCCAGGTGCACATGATCTCGCGCCGCTGCGCGGCCTCCACGCCGTAGCCCTCCGCGTCCTGGTTGTCGGCGAAGCTCAAAAGCGTGATCACGTCCGACCACGGTGTATGCAGCAGCTCTTTCATCCCGTCGCCTCCCGTGCCGTCTGCCCGAAGAGCCGGTTGTTGATCGCCAGCTGCAGCATCCGCCCCATGGGCGCCTGCGTCACGCGGCAGCGAAAGAGGTACGCCGCGTACATCAGCACGAGATCCCGGTCCTGTTCGCTCTCATTGAGCGCGATCCCCAGCGCCTCGAGCCGCTGCACCGCGACTTTGAGCCGGTCCGTGAGCCGCTCGTCGTAGATCGTGGCCGAAATGCCGAGGTCGATTTTCAGCAGCCCAAGGAGCTGCGCATAGTCATATTCGGCCATTCTGGCATCTCCTTTCTCTGCTCACGCTCCGGGGAGAGATCCCCGGAGCGTTTTTCTTATCAGGTGCCCGCCCTGGTCACGGTCACGGTGTAGACCTTGACCGCGTTGCCCTGCTTGACGGTCACGGCGATCACGTTCGCGCCCTCGGCGAGAGCCGCGCTGCCGCCGTTGCGGACGTTCTTGGTGGTCGTGCCGGCGGTGACGGTGATGCCGATCTCCGCGCCGTTCTGGGCGGCGGTGGCCTCCACCTTGACAGAGGCGACGGCGTTGGCCGCGCTCGCGGTGTAGGTCATCACGCCCGCGTCAAAGGTCGGGCTCAGCGTCAGTTCGCCGATCACGAGATCCTCAAGCTGCGCGTCGTTGGCGGCGTTTGCCGGGAACGTCATCTCGGTGGTGACGGCCTGGCCCATGATGTTCATGGCGACGAAGCCCTCCGGGATGATCGGCGTGCCGTCGAAGCGCTCATAGGCGTAGATCAGCGTCGCATTCTTAATGCGCAGCGTCGCGCCGGTCCTGTCGGTGCCGAGCACGGTGGTCTCATGCTGCGCCAGCAGATAGAGCTGCCAGTAGCCGCCGATGATGTCGCCGTCCGGCAGGAACTCCAGCACGTCGATCTGGCCGGACACGATCGGCAGCCTGCCGCCGATCAGGGCGACCCACTGGCCGCCGGCCGTGGTGGCGATGGCCTTGCTTTCCAGGAAGGCGTAGGTCTTGGAGTTCATCACCCAGCTGACCTCGCCCCTCGCGTAGCGGCTGAAGGTGTTGCCAGCCGCGATCCTGAGCGCGGCCCAGAAGGCGGCGCCGTCGAGGTTGTTGCCGTCGATGGTGAGGATATGGGTCGTGTGCAGGTCGACCCAGGCCGGGGCGTTGGGCGGGTAGTTGTCGGGCTTGGACTGCTGGGCAAGGCGGGTCACGACGCCGAGCGGCATCCCGTAGGTGCCGCCCTTGCCGTAAAGGATGCCCTTGTCCTTCGCGTAGCCGAGGGACTGAGACATCATCTCAATGAGATCGGCCAGCAAGTCGAAGTCGGTCTCCTGCAGCAGGCTGTTGCAGATCATCACGAAGCCGCCCAGCATGTGGCAGGTCACCGGAATCATGGAATAGCTGAAGTTCAGCTCATTGAGAGCGTCGCAGCAGTCCATGTAGATTGCCTCGGGGGCGAGACCGGCGATCGGCTGGTGCGCTTCGCCGCGCACGGTGCGGACCATGACGCGGTTGTAGAGCTTGGAATAGCGGTACCGGTTCTCGGTCAGCAGCGGCAGGATGTTCGTCGGGATGCCGACGTCTGCGCCGGTCACGCTGGCCTGCGCTCTCTTTGCCAGATCACGGACATTCGCGAGGAATTTCGCGGTCTCGGGGTCGGCCATGATGGCCTGCTGGCTCGCCTGGGGCAGCACGTCCAGGACACGGATGCCCGCGGCCAGCGTCCGGATGTTGGTGGGGATGGAGATCATGGTATTAATCATCCTTTCGTTATGTTTCTCCGCGCCGGCCTTGGCCGGGGCGGGCATGGGCTTCTCAAGCTCGTCGAGCTCTTTTTCCAGGGCGGCGATGCTCTCCGTGAGCTTCGCCTTCGCCGCCTCGTGGGCCGTGACTTCGGCGTCGTACTCCTCGGCGGCGCTCTCTACGGCCTCGCGCTCCTCCTGGGTCTGGGCGGCCTCAATATCGGCGCTCAGATCGTCCTTGAGCGCCTTGTAGGTCGCGTCCTTTGCCTGGAGCGTTTCCAGCTCCTCGCGCTGGGTCTTGATCTTCTTCG
>CAMHOI010000003.1 GCA_946186725.1 uncultured Clostridia bacterium | reverse complement strand
CAGGTCGAGCCCGGTGATCTTCTTGATCTTCTCCAGGCGGTAGACCAGCGTGTTGCGGTGGACGAAAAGCTTGCGGGAGGTCTCGGAGACGTTGAGGTTGTTCTCAAAGAACTTCTGGATGGTGAAAAGCGTCTCCTGGTCCAGACTGTCGATGGAGCTGTGCTTGAAGACCTCCTGCAGGAAGGTCTCGCACAGGGTGGTGGGCAGCTGATAGATCAGCCGCGCGATGCCCAGGTTGTCATAGCTGACGATGGCCTTCTCGGTGTCGAAGACCTTGCCGACCTCCAGGGCGATCTGCGCCTCCTTGAAGGAGCGGGCGAGATCCTTGATCCCCTCGATGACCGAGCCGATGCCCACCGTGACGCGGGTGTAGAACTCGGAGGACAGCGTGTCTACGATGGAGCGGGCCAGCTGCTCCAGATCGGCGGCGCCCACGCCGGGATGGACCTCCTTGACGACGGCGACGTCGGTCTCGTTGATGGAGATGATGAAGTCCTTGTTCTTGTCGGGGAAGAGGTTTTGCAGAATGTCGAAGACCGACACGTCGTTGTGCGCCGGGGCCCGCACCAGCAGGACGGTGCGGCCGGCGTCGTTGCTGAAATGGAGCTCGCGCGCCTTCAGATAAATATCGCCGGTCAGGACGTTGTCCAGGATGATGTTCTTGATGAAGCTGACGCGGTCGTATTTCTCGTCGTAATAGAGCTTGAGCTGGCCCAGGGAAATGGCCAGCAGCTCGGCGTACTTGGCCGCCTGGGGATCGACCCCCTCTACAAAGAGGATATACTCCGTGCTGCCGTCGGTACCGAAGGGCTTGTAGGTATAGGAGCCCTTGACGAAGACCTCGTTGCCCGCGGGCAGCGTCAGGGTGTGGACCTCGCCGATACGGCCGAGGTTGGAGCAGGAGATCACGGTACAGCTGTCGTCCATGACGCCGACGGTGCGATCAATGGCTTCCCGCATTTGGTGGAGGATACCCTGGAACAAACGGTTGGACATGGCAAAACATCTCCTCGATCTGATTTGGCATTCTTTGCCAGAAGTTGATTTATGTAAATCTCGTATGTCCATTTTACACAAAGACGAAGCGTATTTCAACCCCAAAAACGCAAAAAAAGCGGAAAAGGTTACAAAAAGATTACAAATTCACACTTTGTTCACGAGTTTTGAAAAAATAATTCGCCAAAAATCCTCCGGGCGATGGTCAAACGGGCCAATATGTGGTAAAATACCCTTGTCAATAGGAAAGGAGCCGACGCCATGCAAACACAGACCCTGCCGCTGGGGAATGCTGCCGAAGGGTTTTCGCTCGTTACCCCCGCCTTTAAGACCACCCGCGTTGCCGTCGACGTGTATCTCCCGCTGGAAAAGGAGAGCGCCCCCGCTTACTATTTGCTGTCCCTGCTGATGAGCGACGGCTGCGCCGCCTATCCCACGCCGAGGGCGCTGACCGAGCGGATGGAGGCCCTCTACGGCGCTTCCCTCTCGGTGACCGCCGCCAAGCGGGGGGACAGTCTGGTGCTGGCGGCGAGCGTCGTTTTTGTCGACGATCGATTTTTGCCCGAGCCCGTTTTTGAGGAGGCCGTCGCGCTGCTGAGGGAGGCGGTCTTCCGTCCCGCGCTGGACGCGTCGGGCGCCTTTTGCGAGGCCGATTTCCGCCGGGAACAGCGGATGCACAAGGAATACATCCTGGGCAAGCTCAACGACAAGCGCGGGTATGCGAGGGATCGCTGCCTGGCGCTGCTGTGCGAGGGGGAGCCCTACGGGCTGAGTGAGACGGGCACCCTTGAGCAGGCGGACGCCCTGACTCCCGCGGAGGTGGCCGACGCCTGGCGCCGGGCGATGCGGGAGGGGTTCTTCCGCGTGAGCGTCCTGTCGCCCGTGGAGCGGCCCGGCGTCTTTCCCGCCTTTGAGCGGGAACTGGCCGCCTTTGACCGCGCGGGCGCCGGACGGCCCGCCGAAGACCTGGTCCGCCCGGCGCGGGAGACGGTCCGCCGCGTTGACGAGCGCATGAGCGTGGCGCAGGGCAAGCTGTGCCTGGGCTTCCGCGTCGGGATGACCGGGGGCGACGACGAGACCGCGCCCGTCATGGTTTTTGCCGATATGCTGGGCGGCGGGCCCTACTCCCGCCTCTTCCTCAACGTGCGGGAAAAGGAGTCGCTGTGCTACTACTGCGTGGCCTCCGCCGTGCGCCGCAAGGGCGTGCTGATGGTGGACAGCGGAGTGGAGTTCGCCAACATGGAGCGCACCGAGGCCGCCATCCTCCGGGAGCTGGCCGCTATGCGCCGGGGCGACTTCACCGAGGAGGATCTGGCCGCCTCCAAACGGGCGCTGGACAGCGCGCTGCGCGCCGTCTGCGACTCCCAGGCGGTGACCGACCGCTGGTATGCCGAGCGGTGGTTCGAGAAACGTCGTCTGTCTCCCGCGGAGATGGCCGAGCGTGTGAAGGCGGTCACCCGCGAGGAGGTCGTGCGCGCCGCCGAAAGCGTCGCGCCGGACGTCGTATACCGCCTGTTGGGAAAGGAGGAAGCCGAATGAAACGCATCCTGCACACGAGCCGGACGCTGGACGAGCGGATCGTCGAAGGGCGCCACGAGTCGGGCCTGCGCGTGCTGATCTGTCCCAAGCCGGAGCTGACGGGCACCTACGCCCTCTTCGGCACGCGGTACGGCTCCATCGACACCCGTTTCCGCCGGGCAGGCGAGCCCGATTTTGCCGACGTGCCGGAGGGGATCGCTCATTTCCTGGAGCACAAGCTCTTCGAGAGCGAGGACGGGGACGCTTTTACCCGCTTCGCCGCGACCGGCGCCTCCGCCAACGCCTATACCAGCTTTGACCGCACCTGCTACCTCTTCTTCTGCTCTGACCGTTGGGAGGAGAACCTGGACATCCTTCTCGACTTTGTCCGCCATCCCTATTTTACGGAGGAAACGGTGCAAAAGGAGCAGGGCATCATAGGGCAGGAGATCCGCATGTATGACGACGATCCCGGCTGGGCGGTCACCTTCGGACTGCTGCAGGCGCTCTATGCCCGCCATCCCGTGCGCATCGACATCGCGGGGACGGTGGAGTCCATCGCCGGCATCGACGCCGATATGCTCTACCGCTGTTACCGCACCTTCTACAACCCCTCCAACATGTTCCTCTGCGTGGCGGGGCCGGTCGATCCCGACCGGATCCTGGACAAGGTGGACGCGCTGTTGAAGGACGAAAAGGGCGTGACCATCGAGCGGGGCGTCTTCGAGGAGCCCGACGGCGTGGTGACATCGTCGGTCACCCGCCAAATGGCGGTCGCCATGCCTCAGTTTGCCCTCGGCTACAAGGAAACGCCCGACGACGGCCCGCTGACCTCTCTGCGGGAGCGGGTGGAGACCGACGTGCTGCTGCGCATCGTCGCGGGGCGGTCGAGCCGGCTCTACAACGACCTGCTGGAGCGCGGGCTCATCAACGACGCCTTCAGCGCCTCCTTCTTCACCGGGCACGGCTACGCCGTCACCCTCTTCGAGGGGGAGAGCCGGGACCCCGAGGCGGTCGCCGCCGCGCTGGAGGAGGAGATCGGCCGCCTGCGCCGCGAGGGCATCGACGAGGAGGCCTTCAAACGGGCAAAAAATTCCCTTTACGGCCAAAACGTGATGATGTATAATAGTGTTGAACGCATCGCGGGGGCGCTGGCAGACTGTGCCATGGAGGGCACCGACCTCTTTGCGGTCGACGAGGCCTATCGTGCGGTGACCCGGCGCGATCTGGAGGAGCGGCTGAAGGGTCGTTTCGACCCGGGCCGCCGTGCGCTGTCGACCGTGACGCCCATCAAAGAATAGGAGAAACACCATGGAATTCTTAATGAAACCGGCCCTCACCGTCCGGCTGTTCGGGGGGATCGACGTCAGCTGGCTGGCGCTGATCCTGCTGATCGCCGGCGTCGCCGCCGCCGTTGCCGTCGCCGCCGTCCTCAGGAAAAAGGAGGCGGCGCCCAGGAAGCGGACGATCATCGTCGCCGCCGTCCTGCTGGCGGCTGTGCTGGGCAGCTGCGCGCTGAGCGTGCTGACCGACGCCACCGCCGCCGAGGAAGCAAGCGGCTGGGTCAAGCTGTTCGGGCTGACGATCCCCTTGGAACGCATTGCTTTCACCATCCATGTCGGTGAGGGCTACAGCATCTACTGGTACGGCGTCCTCATCGCCGCCGGCTTCGTTCTGGCGCTCTGGTACGGCTTCCGCAAGGCGCCCGCCTTCGGCGTGGACAAGGACCGCATGATGGACGTCGTCATCATCGGCATGGTCGCCGCCGTCCTGTGTGCGCGCGCCTACTACCTGGCCTTTGACGGCGAGCCGCTGGAGAGCGTCGGCCAGTTTTTCGCCATCCACGACGGCGGGCTGGCCATCTACGGAGGCGTCATCGGCGCCCTGCTCTTCGGGGGGCTGGCCTGCTGGTGGCGGAAGGTCAAGCTGTGGGATATGTTCGACCTGGCCGCCCTCGGCTTCCCCATCGGGCAGGCGATCGGCCGCTGGGGCAACTTCGTCAATCAGGAGGTCTACGGTCAGCCGACCGGCAGCGACTGGTTCGGCATGAGCGGCTCCGCCATCGGCAACACGCCCGTGCACCCGCTCTTCCTGTATGAATCGCTGTGGTGCGCCGCCATCTTCGTCCTCCTTCACGTTTTGAGCAAGCGGCGCCGCTTCTCCGGACAGCTGTTCTCCCTCTATCTCGTGCTCTACGCGGTGGGCCGCTTCTTCCTGGAGGGGATGCGCAACACCAACTATATCCTGATGCTCGGCCGCTTCGGCGTTTCCCAGATCGTCAGCGTGGTCGCCGCTCTGGCGGGCGTCGCGCTCTATTTTATCCTGCGCCGCCGCGTCGAGCCCAAGCCCGAGGAGGAGTATCAGGCCCTGTTCGGCGAGCCGGAGACCGATCCCGAGAAGGAAGCGGCCGCCTACGGGCTGATCGGCTGTGAGTGGGACGCCTCCGACGAGGAGGTCGACGCCGCCTACGCGGCCGCCCGCGCCCCCTTTGAGAACATGGAGACCGGGACCGACGAGCAGCGCGCCAACGTCGCCGCCAAGCTCGAAGAGCTGGCCGCCGCCTACGAGTATATCCGGCGCTCCCGTGCCGCCGAATCCGAGCCCACGCCCCCGGCTGAGCCCGAAACCAACGAAAGCGAGGCCGAATAATATGGCTCAGTTGCTGGACGGCAAGGCCGTCTCCGCCGCCGTCAGAGAGGAGATCGCCCTGGAGGTGGCGGAGTGCAAGCGTCGCGGCGTCACGCCGGGCCTGGCCGTCATCCTGGTCGGGGACGACCCCGCCTCCCGCGTTTACGTCAACAACAAGCGCAAGGCCTGCCTGGCGCTGGGGATGCTCTCGGAGGAGTACGCCCTTGCCGCCGACACCACCCAGGAGGAGCTGATGCGGCTGGTCGCCTCCCTCAACGAGCGGGAGGACATCCACGGCATCCTCTGCCAGCTTCCCCTGCCCCGGCATCTGGACGAGCAGGCCGTCATCCACGCCATCCGCCCCGACAAGGACGTCGACGCCTTCCATCCCTTCAACGTCGGCTCCCTGTGCATCGGGGATCCGGGCTTCCTGCCCTGCACCCCCGCCGGGGTCATGGAGCTGCTCCGCCGGGGCGGGATCGACCCCGCCGGCAAGCGCGCCGTCGTCATCGGACGCAGCAACATCGTGGGCAAGCCCATGGCCCTCCTCCTGCTCGCCGCCAACGCGACCGTCACCGTCTGCCACTCCCGCACGCGGGAGCTGGCGGCGATCTGCCGCGAGGCCGACATTCTCGTCGCCGCCGTCGGCAGGCCGAAGTTCGTGACCGCCGACATGGTCAAGCCCGGCGCCGTCGTCATCGACGTCGGCATGGACCGGGACGAGAACGGCAAGCTCTGCGGCGACGTCGATTTCGCCGCCGTCGAGCCGGTTGCCTCCGCCATCACGCCGGTGCCCGGCGGGGTCGGCCCCATGACCATCACCATGCTCATGAAGAACACCCTGACCGCCGCCAAGGCGACGCTGAAGGACTGACCCCGGCTCATTTCACACCGAAAGGAGGGACTTTGGATGAAACGCTTTGTGGCGTTGCTGCTGACACTGGCGCTGTTCCTTCTTGGTGCCTGCTCCGCACCTGCCGTCGAGCCGTTGACCGAGGAGGAAGCGGTCAAGCTGTTCTCCCTGGCGCCCGGCGAGGCGTACACCGTCCTGAGTCGCTCCGATCTGCGGAAGAACAGCGAGTTCATTGAGCGGCTGGGGTATACCGTTTCCACCTTCCGGAAGGATATGGAGGAGGGTGACGTTTTCCTTTTCGCCGCCACACCCGACAACGACCGACAGATCCAGGTCAAGTGCTGGGGCGACCCCGAGGGGATCGCCCGGAAGCTGGAGGATCTGTCATACCTGCCCGGCGAAAAGCGAGAGCTCGCTCTGGAGGAGATGGGTGTGCAGGCCGCCGGCAGCGGCGAACTGCTCTCCGCCGCCGTTTTGGAGCGGGAGGGGCAGGTCTTCTTCCGCTTTCGCGTCCGATCGGACGTGACGCTGGAGAGCGAGGAGAGCGCCGAGGGCTACTGCTTCGACGAGTATCTGACCGTGACCAACGGCCGCTTCTGCGCCCTGCTTTTCTACAACGCGGCGGGCGCGTTCTCCGATGCCGACGAAACGGAAAGCGAGCGGCTTTTCGCCGCCTTCTCCGTCGCGCCTACCCCCGAGAAGACGGAATGGCGCAATTTTGCTCTGCGCGTATTTGCCGCCGTGGTGCTGCTGGCGGCTTCGGTGGCGGCGGTCTACATCCTCTCCACCTTTGTGCGGGACATCCGCCACAGGCGCGAGCAGCCCGACTCCATCCCCGACCGCATCAAGATGCGGAGAAAATAGAAGGAGGACACCCCATGAACGTTATCAAGAAAATCTGGCCCCTCGCGTTTCAGGAAAAGAACCTCGCCGGTCTGCTGACCGCCATTGCCCTCCAGGGCGCCCTCATGTACCTGGTCTACTGGGCGACGAGCTGGATGATCTGGCCCTGGATCGAGTGGTTTGCCATCACCCTGCGCTGGACGGCCATATGCTATTTCAGCGGCGGCGTCGTTTTCGCCTTTCTCAACAAGTTCAACGTCATCAAATGATCCGGCGCCCCGCTCGTCACGAGCGGGGCGTTTTGTTTGACGTTTCACGTGAAACGTCGCTTTTTCTCTTTTCAAACGGCGCGGGATATGCTATACTCTACTTGTGCAAAGGAGAGGACAGCATGGGCAAGACGATTTCCATAGTCAATCAGAAGGGCGGCGTAGGCAAGACCACCACCGCCGTCAATCTTGCCGCCGGGCTGGGACGCAAGGGCAAGCGCGTCCTCCTCGTGGACGTCGACCCGCAGGGCAACTCCACCAGCGGCTACGGCGTCAACAAACGCGACGTCGCCCTCTCCAGCTACCACGTGCTGACCCGGGGCGCTTCCCTGGGCGAGGCCACCCTCAAAACGGAGTTCGAGGGGGTGCGGCTGGTGCCCGCGACCATGGACCTGGCCGGTGCGGAGATCGAGATGATCGACCTGCCCCACCGGGAGGGCGTCCTGCGCGCCGCCGTGAGCAAGGTGCGCGGCGACTACGACTATATTCTGCTGGACTGCCCGCCCTCGCTGGGCCTCATCACCCTCAACGCGCTGACTGCCTCGGACACCGTGCTGGTGCCCGTGCAGTGCGAGTATTACGCGCTGGAGGGGCTCTCCCAGCTTATGGCGACCGTCCGCCTCATCAAGCAGAAGTACAACCCCGGCCTCGACCTGGAGGGTGTCCTGCTGACTATGTTCGACGGCCGCCTCAACCTCACCCAGCAGGTGGTGGAGGAGATCAAGCGGTACTTTCCCCGCAAGGTGTTCGCCACCGTCATCCCCCGTACCGTCCGCTTGAGCGAGGCGCCCAGCTTCGGCAAGCCCATCCAGTATTTCGACAAGTCCAACAAGGGCGCGCTGGCGTACGACGCGCTGGCCGCCGAGATGGTCAAACAGTAAAGGAGGACGCGCATGGCCAAACGTTTAGGAGGCCTTAACCGGGGCCTGGACTACCTCTTCTCGGATAACGGCGTGGGAGAAAACGCCGTCACCGAGATCCGCCTGTCCGAGATCGAGCCCAACCGCGCCCAGCCCCGCCGTCAGTTCGACGAGGCGGCGCTGGAGGAGCTGGCGGAATCCATCCGTAAGGTGGGTCTGCTTCAGCCCATCACCGTGCGGCCGATGGCCAACCTCGGCTACCAGATCGTGGCGGGCGAGCGCCGCTGGCGCGCCTGCCGCCTGGCGGGGCTGGAAAGCGTGCCTGCCATCGTCAAGGAAATGACCGATCAGGAGTGCGCGGAGGTTGCGCTGATCGAGAATCTTCAGCGGGAAGACCTCAACGCCGTTGAGGAAGCCAAGGGCTACCGCTCCCTGATCGACCGCTTCGGGCTGACCCAGGAGCAGGTGGCGCAGGCGGTGGGCAAGTCCCGCCCCGCCGTCGCCAACGCCCTGCGTCTGCTCGCTCTGCCCGAGGACATCCTCGCGCTGCTGGAGGAGGGCCGCATTACGGCCGGCCACGCCCGCGCCCTGCTGGCCATTGAGGATCCCTCGCTGCGCCAGACGGCCGCCGCCGTTGCCCTCAAGGGCGCGACCGTGCGGGAGATCGAGCGCATGGGGCGTCGCCGCCCGCACACAGCCGTCAGAGGGGCCTCCGAGGCCTTCTACAAAGAGGTGGAGATCGCTCTCGCCCGGGAGCTCGGGCGCAAGGTGCGCGTCTCCGGCACCGACGGCAAGGGCACGCTGACCGTCGATTTTTACAGCGACGAGGAGCTCTCCGACATGGCGGAGCGCCTGTGCGCCGAGAAATAGGAGGGCCGCCCATGAAACGCGCGGCTGCGTTGCTTCCGGCAACGGCGCCGCTCGCTCTCGCCTCCTGCGCCGCACCCGAGGAGGACATGAATGCCGCCGAGGAGCCGGCCGAGGCGACCGTCCGCTATCAAGAAACGGTCGGCCGCGTCACCACGGAGCAGACGCACGTCGCTACTGCGTCGGGATCGACGGCAAAGGGTACGTCCTGATCTGACAAGGACAAGAAAAACCGCCGCCCCGTTTGTGGGACGGCGGTGCTTTTTATCTTGCCTTGGGCAGGATGACGGTGTACTCGATGTATTCCTCGGTCTCCGTCTCGGCGGAACGGGCGTCCAGCCCCGAGCGGCGGATGGCGTCCACCGCGCGGGAAAGGGTGTTGACGAAGACGCGCACGTCCCGCACAAGCGGGATGCGGAGCGCGGCCTTTTGGGCCGCGGCGGCGGGCGGCACGGGCTCCGTCAGCGTATCGACGTAGTTTTCCGCCTCCGAGGCGGTCATGCGGCGGGCGATCATCTCGTTGAGCGCGTCGGCGCGGTCGCCCTCCTCCAGCCGCAGAAGGGAGCGCGCGTGGCGCTCGGTCAACCCCGCCGAAAGGATCCGGCGCCGCAGATCGGGCGAAAGCCGGAGCAGGCGGAGCTTGTTGGCGACGGTGGACTGGGCTTTGCCCAGACGCTGGGCGACCTCGAGCTGGGTGATCCCCCACTCGTCCATCAGCCGGCGGATGGCCTCCGCCTCCTCAAAAGGGTTGAGATCCTCCCGCTGGACGTTCTCGATCAGCCCGAGCAGGGCAGCGCGGCGGTCGTCGGTGCGCCGCTCGATGCAGGGCACCCGCGTCAGCCCCGCCAGCCGGGCCGCGCGCAGGCGCCGCTCTCCCGCGATCAGCTCGTAGCCGCCGTCCTCCCGGCGGCGAACCGTCAGGGGCTGCAGCAGGCCGTTGCGGCGGATGCTTTCGCTCAATCCCCGCAGGTCTTCCTCGTCGAAGACGGTGCGGGGCTGATAGGGGCTGGGGTGGATCACCCCCAGCGGCAGGGAGAGCAGCCGACCCTCTTTGTTCAGTCCAAACGTCAAAACGCGTCGCCTCGCTTGTCCAGGTTAGGACAAGTATAAGGCGGCGCGTTCCGTTTTTCCAGCAAATCCCGTCACTTTGTGGCGGCGCGAGAGGGGGAAGTTTTGACCCTTAAAGGGGCTTTTTTGCCATTTTCGCCGAGGGGCGGGGGTAACCGGTCGGCGTGTGCGAAATTTTTTTGAGCGTCAGGAGGGTGCGCTCGCTCCCGTCGGCAAGAGTCAGGGCGCGGCGCGCCTCCTCCCGGGCCCCCATGAGGGAGAGGCAGTGCGCGGCTGCGGCGGTCTCCTCCTCGGTCAGACGGCCTTTCATCGCCACGAGGACGCCGCCGACCTTGACAAAGCCGAGAGCGTACTCCCCCAGCAGGCGGAGCTCGGCCACCGCGCGGGCGGCGGCAAAGTCGAACTTCTCACGGTATTGCGGCAGAACGGCGGCCTCCTCGGCGCGGGCATGGACGGCGTCGACCGTCAGGCCGAGCGCCTCAGCGGTGCGGGCGAGAAAGTCCACCCGCTTGCGGGTGCCGTCGAGCAGGGTGACGCGGAGGTCGGGACGCAGGATCTTGACCACCAGGCCGGGAAAGCCCGCTCCGCTCCCCACGTCGATGAGGGAGGCGCCCCGCGGCGGATCGACGGCGGTCAGTAGGGTGGCGCTGTCGGCGAAATGGCGGGTGACGATGGCGCCCGGTTCGGTGATGGCGGTCAGATTCATGACCCGGTTGGCCTCGACGAGACGCCCCGCGTACTCGTCCAGGCGGTCGAGGGCGACCTCGTCGGGCGTCAGCCCGAAGGCGGCCAGCTCCCGCTTGAGTTGATCGCGGTCGATCACGTCCTTCCCTCCTTTTCCAGATATATGAGCAGAACGGTCACGTCGGCGGGGTTGACGCCGGAGATGCCCGCCGCCTGCCCCACCGAAAGGGGACGGATGGCGGCCAGCTTCTGCCGCGCCTCCAGCCGCAGGCCGGTCACGGCGCCGTAGTCGAGGTCGGCGGGGATCTTCTTTTCCTCCAGTCGCCGAAGTTGGCGGATCTGCGCCTCCTGCCGCTTGAGATAGCCCTCGTACTTGATCTCGACCTCCACCTTCTCCGCCACGTCGGCGGGCAGTGCGGGCCGGTCGGGGTCGAAGGGGGCGAGATCGGCGTAGGTCACCCGGGGGCGGCGGAGCAGATCGGCCAGCCGCGCGCCGGTGGTCAGCGGCGCTGTTTCACGTGAAACAAGCAGGGCGTTGATCTCCTCGCCGGGCGAAACGCTCACGCCGTTCAGACGGGAGATCTCGGCCTCCTTCTGCTCCTTCCGGCGGCAGAAGCGGGCCCAGCTCGCGTCAGAGATCAGGCCGATCTCCCGGCCGCGCGGGGTGAGCCGCTCGTCGGCGTTGTCCTGCCGGAGCAGGAGGCGGTATTCGGAGCGTGAGGTCATCATGCGGTAGGGGTCGGTGCAGCCCTTGGTGACCAGGTCGTCGATGAGGGTGCCGATGTAGGAGGAGGAGCGCTCGAGGATGAAGGGAGACAGTCCCTTGGCGCGGCGCAGGGCGTTGATCCCCGCGACCAGCCCCTGGGCGGCCGCCTCCTCGTAGCCGGAGGTGCCGTTGAACTGTCCCGCGCCGAAAAGGCCGGGCAGGTCCCGGAATTCCAGCGTCGGGGTCAGGGCGAGGGGATCCACGCAGTCGTACTCGATGGCGTAGGCGGGGCGCATGATCTGCGCGTGCTCCAGGCCCGGGATGGTGCGGTAAAAGGCGAGCTGCACCTCCTCCGGCAGAGAGGAGGAGGCGCCCTGAAGGTACATTTCGTCGGTGCCGGCGCCGCAGGGCTCCAGGAAGAGCTGGTGCCGCGGCTTGTCCGCGAAGCGCACCATCTTGTCCTCCAGGGAGGGGCAGTAGCGGGGCCCGACCCCCTCGATCACGCCCGCGTAGAGGGGGGAGCGGTGAAGATTGTCGAGGATGACGCGCTTGGTCTCCTCGGTGGTGTAGGTGATGTAGCAGACCCCGTCGTTGCGGGGCGTGCCGGTGTTGTCGTAGGACACGGGGCCGAGCCCCTCGTCGCCGCGCTGGATCTCCATGACGGAGCGGTCGACGCTGCGCCCGAGGAGGCGGGCGGGGGTGCCCGTCTTGAAGCGGCGCAGGGGGAGGCCGAGCGCCTTGAGGGAGGCGGCCAGCTCGGTGGCGGGGAAGAGCCCGTCGGGGCCGCTCTCATAGTTGACGTCGCCGATGAAGACCCGCCCGCCCAGGAAGGTGCCGGTGGCGATCACCACGCATTTGGCCCGATAGCGGGCGCCCAAACGGGTGGTCAGCGCCCATTCCCCGTCCTCACGCACCAGAGAGACGATCTCCGCCTGGCGCAGGGCGAGCCCCTCCTGCCTTTCAAGGGCGGCCTTCATGTATTCGGAATAGCGGCGGCGGTCGATCTGCGCCCGCAAGCTGTGGACGGCGGGGCCTTTGCCTCGGTTGAGCAGGCGCAGCTGGAGGAGAGTGGCGTCGGTCGCCTTGCCCATTTCGCCGCCCAGCGCGTCGATCTCTCGCACGAGGTGGCCCTTGGCGGAGCCGCCGATGGAGGGGTTGCAGGGGCAGTTGCCCACGGCGTCCAGATTGATGGAGAAAACGGCGACCTTCCCGCCCAGCCGTGCGGCGGCCAGACCGGCTTCGATCCCGGCGTGGCCGGCGCCGATGACGGCGACGTCCACCTTTCCCGCGTCAAAGGCCATGGAACACCCTCCTTTCCGTTGTGTGCGGCGTCATTTCCCCACGCAGAAGCGGCGGAAAACGTCTTCGATGATCTCTTCACTGACCTGTGCGCCCGTCAGAGAGGCCAAGGCGGTCAGCGCGCCCTGCAGGCAGACGCCCACGGCGTCGAGTGTGACCCCGGCCCGCAGGGCGGTGAGCGCGGCGTTCAGCTCGCGTGCGGCTTGACGGGCGCAGTCGAGCTGCCGCTCGTTGGCGAGCATGCCGGCGGCGGGGTCAATCCCCTGCGGCAGGAGCGACGCCGTCAGCGCGGCCTCCAGCGCCTCGGGCCCGTCCTGTTTGGCCGAGAGGGCGAGCGTCGGCAGTCCTTGGGGCAGGTCGCTCTCCTCCCAGGCGGCAGGCAGATCGGTTTTGTTGATCAGATACAGCGCCCGGCGGCCCTCCAGGGCGGTCAGCAGCGCGCGGTCTGCATCGTCGAGGGGGCGGGAGCGGTCGAGGACAGCCAGCACCAGTTGGGCGCCCTCCATTCGTCTGCGGGCGAGGGCTACGCCGAGGGACTCGACGGGGTCGTCGGTGTCGCGCAGGCCGGCCGTGTCCGTCAGCCGGACGGGCACCCCGCCGATCAGCAGCGGCGCCTCCAGCGCGTCCCGTGTGGTGCCCGGCACGTCGGTGACCAGGGCGCGCTCACAGCGGGCGAGGAGGTTCATGACGGTGGACTTGCCCACGTTGGGCTTACCCGCGAGGACGACGTCGGCGCCATCCCGGAGGAGGCGGCCGGCGTCGGCGGTGGCGATGAGACGGGCGAGATCCCTTTCGGCCTCGCAGAGCACTCGGTCCAGTGCGGCCGGGTCAACGGCGGGGACGTCTTCGTCGGGAAAGTCGACCCACGCCGCCAAATCGGCCGCGGCGGCGATCAGGCGGCTTCGGATGGCTTGTATGGCGGCAAAGGTTGCCCCTTCGCGGGCCGCGAGGGCGGCGCGGTGGGCCTGATCCCCCCGGGCGCCGACCAGATCCATGACCGATTCGGCGGCGGTGAGGTCGAGCTTGCCGTTCTCAAAGGCGCGGCGGGTGAATTCACCCGGGCCGGCCAGACGGGCGCCTGCGTCCAGCACGGCGCGCAGGAGGCGCCGGAGCAGGTATTCGCCTCCGTGGACGGAGAGCTCAACGACCTCCTCGCCGGTGTAGGAGCGGGGGGCGCGGAAGTGGAGGGCGACGGCCTCGTCGATCTTGCCCGCGGCGTCGAACACCGCGCCAAAGGCGGCGGCATACCCTTTCAGATCGGCTATCGTCCGCCCGCTGTCCGCGCGAAAAACGCGATCGGCGACGGCGGCGGCTTCCGGCCCCGAAAGGCGCACGACGCCGAGCCCCGCCGGCGCGGCGGCGGTGGCAATGGCGGCGATGGTATCGGTGTTCATGGCGTATCCTCCCATGAAAAAGGGGGCTTTGCTCGCAAAGCCCCCATACGGTCTTATTTGTCGCCCAGGTCGATGCGGCCGAAAAGAGGCAGGTCGCTCGCGTCGCTGCGCTTCTCCCGCGCGGGCGCGGAGGACTCGTAGCGGTTGGATCCCCGCCGGCCGCCGCGGCGGCGATCGTCACGGCCGCCCCGACCGCCGCGACCGCGGGGCGCGCGGCGCATGGGGCTGTCGTCGGGATCGACAGGGGTGCCGTCCTCCTTGGCCAGGCCGATGATGACGCGGCGATCCTGCCCGTCGCTGACCGACCAGGAGGTGACGCCCTCGATCTCCTGAATGGCGGTGTGGATGACCCGCCGCTCATAGGGGTTCATGGGCTCGAGGGACTGATTGCGGCCCTCGTCGAGCACCTGCTCGGCGACCTTGCGGGCCAGCCCCTGCAGGGTGACGGCGCGCTTGGCGCGGTAGTCGTTGGCGTCCAGCACGACGCGGACGAAGCCGCTCTCGCCGTTGTTGTAGCGCAGACTGACCAGGTACTGGAGCGCGTCCAGCGCCTCGCCGCGGCGGCCGATGACCACACCCAGACCGTCGCCGCTCAGCTTGATGGCGAAGCCGCCCTCCACGTCCTCGACGTCCAGGGTATACTCGCCGCAGTCCATCTTGGCCAGGACGTCCCGCACGTACTGCACGGTCTGTGCCTTGGTCTCCTCGTTGACGGCGACGTTGCCGGCCGGCTTTTTGGCCTTTTCCGGCTTCTTCTCGGACTTCTGCTTTTTCGCGGGCTTTTCCTCGGCCTTCTGCGGGCTTTCGGCCTTTTTAACAGGCTTTTTGGGCTGCTTGGGCTCTGGCTTGCCGTCGTCGTAGGTGACGCGGACCTTGGCGTCCTTGCCGCCGAAGAGGCCGAGCTTCTTCTTTTCGGGGTACTCCAGGATCTCCATCTCGCCGACGTCGTCGGAAATACCGAGCTCTTTGCGGGCGAGATCGATGGCCTCCTCCACGGTGGGAGCGGAGGCGATGGCTTCTCTCAGCATGGGATGATCGTTCCTTTCTTATTGCGCCCCGCCGTCAACGGCCGCGATCTTCTTCTGTTCGGCGGCACGGCGGGCCAACGCTTCCTTGGCCTCGGTGCGCGCGATGACGCGGGCGGGGTTATAGAGCAGCTGCATGACGATCTGCAGCAGCATGGCGACAAAGTTGGAGCAGGCCCAGTAGAAGCCCACGGCGCAGGGCACGCTGAAGGCGATCCACAGGGAGATGAGCGGCATCAGCAGGAGCAGGCCCGTCATGCCGCGCGCTTCGGGGTTGTTGATCTTCTGCAGCTTGGCCGAAACGACGCCCGACAGCATGGCGGTGGCGAAGGAGAGCAGGGGGATGAGCCACAGCAAAATGGCGCCGCTGCTGAAGGCCTCGCCGAAGTTCCAGGTGAACTGGGGGGTCTCGGTCAGGTCGATGCCGAAGAAACGGAAATCATAGGAGCTGACGGCGGTCTTGAGCGTGTCAAACGCGGGATCGGTCAGCTTGGACAGCCCGTTCATGATGCTCAATTCATACCCGCGGGCGGCGGCGTCCAGCGAAAGGGCCTTGCCGGCCTTCTCGATGAGCCCGGCGTCCAGGCGCAGAATGTAGCTCAGGGGCTGCTGGATGGCGTAATAGATGCCGAAGAAGAAGGGCAGGCGTACCAGCAGGAGCAGACAGCCGGACAGCGGGTTGGAGCCGGCCTCCTGATAAAGCTTGCCCATTTCTTCCTGATATTTGGCCTTGTCGTCCTTATACTTCTCCTTGAGCTTCTCCAGCTTGTTCTTCATGCGCGCCTGCTTGGCGGCCGAGAGCTGCTGCTTGATGTTCAGAGGGGAG
>CAMHOI010000002.1 GCA_946186725.1 uncultured Clostridia bacterium | reverse complement strand
GACCGGATGTACATCTCCAACGCCACCGGCTGCTCCTCCATCTGGGGCGGTCCCGCCGCCACCTCGCCCTACACCGTCACCGCGGAGGGCAAGGGCCCGGCCTGGGCCAACTCCCTGTTCGAGGACAACGCCGAGCACGGCCTGGGCATGTACCTCGGCCAGAAGGCCATCCGTGACCGTCTGATCGCCGCCGCCAAGGAGCTTGCCGCCTCCGACAAGACCGGCGAGGCCCTCAAGGCCGCGTGCGAGCAGTACGTCGCCACCGTCGACGACGGCAAGGCCAACGCCGCCGCGTCCAAGGCGCTCGCCGCCGAGGCCGCCAAGTGCGCCGACAAGTGCGAGCTGTGCAAGGACATCGCCGACCACGCCGAGTATCTGAACAAGAAATCCGTGTGGATCTTCGGCGGCGACGGCTGGGCCTATGACATCGGCTTCGGCGGCGTCGACCACGTCCTCGCCTCCGGCAACGACGTCAACATCATGGTCTTCGACACCGAGGTGTACTCCAACACCGGCGGGCAGGCCTCCAAGGCCTCCCAGATCGGTCAGGTCGCCCAGTTCGCGGCCGCCGGCAAGGCCATCGCCAAGAAGTCCCTCGCCGAGATCGCCATGTCCTACGGCTACATCTACGTCGCGCAGATCGCCATGGGCGCCGATCAGAATCAGACCCTCAAGGCCATCCAGGAGGCCGAGGCCTATCCCGGCCCCTCCCTCATCATCGGCTACGCCCCCTGCGAGATGCACTCCATCAAGGGCGGCATGGTCAACTGCCAGAAGGAAATGAAGAAGGCGGTCGATTGCGGCTACTGGAATATGTTCCGCTTCAACCCCGCCCTCAAGGCCCAGGGCAAGAACCCGCTGACCATCGACAGCAAGCCCGCCACCGCCGATTACAAGGAGTTCATCCTCGGCGAGGCCCGCTACTCCGCTCTGACCCGCTCCTTCCCCGAGCGCGCCGAAGTCCTCTTCGACAAGGCCGTCGAGAACGCCAAGGCCCAGAGAGAGCACCTCGAGAAGCTGGTCGCCCTCTACGCCCCCGAGGCGAAGTAAGCCCCACCCATACGAAAAACCCCCGACCGATCGGTCGGGGGTTTTTTCGTATCCAAAGCGGCGTCAGATCTCCCTGATCTTCACTTCAATCAGCAGGACGTTGTCGGGACGGCCGCCGAGGACGAAGTGGTTGACCCCCTTGTGCAGGGCGGCCTTCGCCCGGAAGGTCTCGGGCAGGGCGCGGGTGCCGTGCAGGAGGAAGGAGACAGCGGCACCGTTGACGCTGACACGGAAGGGGATCTGCGCCAGCTCGTCGGCGGTGACGAACATCGTCAGCGCGAGCTCGCAGGGCCGGTCGCTGTCGCTCTCCACGGAAAGGTCGCGGATCGCCCCGTCACGGCTCCCGAACAGCACCCCGTCGCCCTCGCGGTCGAGGGGGCGGTAGTCCGACTCGGCGTAGCGGTCCATGCAGTCCAACCGCATGGCACAGCGGCAGACGTTGGCGGCGCACCGCTGCAGCTCGCCGCGCGTCAGCCGTCCGTCGGCAAGGGAGGCGGCCAGGTCGTCCTGACTGTCGTCGCCGGCGGCGCCGTTGGCGACCACCATATAGACGTCGTTTTGCGCGCGCACCATGGCGGCGCGGCGGCGGGCGTCGTCCTCCTCCCCCTCCTCGTTGCACAGGGTCCACCAGTCGGTCATCACCACGCCGTCGAAGCCCCACTCATCCCGCAGAACGGTGGTGTTCAGGTCGTAGCCGGTAGCGGTGTGGACGCCGTTGACGCGGTTGTAGGCGGTCATGATCGCCTGCACGCCGCCCTCCTTGACCGCCGCCTCGAAGGGGCGCAGGTAGATCTCGCGCAGGGCCCGCTCGCTGATGACCGAATCGTTATGCTTCCGGTTGCGCTCCTGGCTGTTGGCGGCAAAGTGCTTGATGGTGCCGGTGACACCGCTCTTCCCGATGCCGCGGCACTGGGCGGCCGCCATGACGCCGGCGAGCAGGGGATCCTCCGAGAAATACTCGAAGTTCCGCCCGTTGAGGGGGTTGCGGTGGATGTTAATCCCGGGGCCGAGGAGGCAGTCCACGGCGTAATCGCGCATCTCCTCCCCCTCCGCGGCGAAAAGCGCCTCGTTGAGCGCCGCGTCGAAGGTGGCGGCCAGCAGGTTGCCGCAGGGCATCAGGGTGGCGCGCTGGTCGGGCGTCTGCATTCGCAGGCCGGAGGGGCCGTCGGAGGTGGAGACGGCGGGAATGCCGAAGAGCTGGAGCCGCTCGGTCACGCCGCCGAAGGCGGAGCCGGAACCACTGACGCGGGGACTGTTCATGCCCTCGCCGCGCACGATGGCAGTCAGATCCTCGTCCGAGAACTGGGCGATGAAGTCCTCCATGGAGCATCGGCCCTCCTTGACGTCGATCAGACGGAGGCCGCGGTCGCCCGTCTGCGGAAGATCGGCGGGGCGGCGGGAAGCGATGCGCGCTTTGAGATCATATTGACGCAGGGGGACCGGCTCCTGCCCGACGTCGAAGCCGTCCCGACGGGCGACGGGACGGATCCGATCAAAGGGGCGGATGGGTGCGAGCGCCTGCTCGAGCTGCTCGGTGACGAACGTTTCGGTCAGGGTGTAAGTGAAAACGGGCCTGGCGCTTCGCACGTCGTCGCCGACGAGGATCCCGTAGTCTCCCGCCTCCAGCACCCAGGCGTAGGGGTGGCCGGTGGCGCCCGAATCGTCGTAGGCCGCCATGCGGTCAATGTCGAAGGCGAGGGTGAGCGTCTCCTCCTCACCGGGGCCGAGCACGCGGGTCTTGCCGAAGGCGGCCAGCTCGCGCGCCGGGCGGCCCAGCTTCCCCTGCGGGGCGCTGAAATAGACCTGCACGACGTGGCGGCCCGCCGCGGCGCCGGTGTTGACGACGCGGACGGTCAGGCGGATCTGCCCGCCGGCGTCCTTGACCTCCTTCACGGTCGTCTCAAAGGTGGTATAGGAAAGGCCGAAGCCGAAGGGGTAGCGCACCTGATCGGGCGCGAAGGTCTCGAACCAGCGGTAGCCGACGTAAATATCCTCCCGATACAGGTTGTACTCCTCCGCCCCGAAATTCGCGGTGGAGGGATGATCGGCCAGCGAGAGAGCAACGGTGTCGGGCAGACAGCCGGAGGGATTGACCCGGCCACGCACGACGTCGGCGGCGGCGCGGCCGCCCTCCATACCACCCTGCCACAGGACCAGCACGGCGGGCACATGATATTTGTCCACCCAGCTCATGTCGAGCAGACTGCCGAAGTTGAGCAGGACGGCAAAACGGTCAAAATGGGCGCTGACCTTGGCGAGCATGGCCTCCTCATCCTCCCGGAGGAGGTAGGAGCCCTCGTCGGGGCTGTAATCCTTGCTCTCGCCGGCCAGGCGGGTAATGACGACGAGGGCGATATCGCTCTTTTGGGCCGCGCCCGCCACCATTTCGTCGGTCAGAGGCATCTCGACCTGGGAATACGGCTCCGTCGCCCAGCCGCCGTTTCCGTTGTCGACGGGATTGTCCTTCTCCCATTCGGCGTAGACCGCCGCCAACTCCTCGTTGACGGTGACAGCGGGATCGGCGCGCAGCTCGTCCAGCAGGTTGGTGCGGTAGGGCGCGACCACCAGCCCGCCCGAGCCGGTGCCCGAGCCGAGGTAGTGCTGCTGCATCCGTCCGAAGAGGGAGACGCGCTCCCCGTCCTTCAGAGGCAGAACAGCATTCCGGTTTTCAAGCAGGACGCACCCCTCGGCCGCGGCGCGGCGGGAGAGGGCGGCGACCTCCGGATGGGGGCCGGGCTTGCGATTGGCAATGGGATTCATAACGATACCTTTTTCTGATCAGACGCGTTTCCACTTGATGCCCTGGGGGGTGTCCTCCAGCACGATGCCGCGCTCGCGCAGCTCGTCCCGGATGGCGTCCGCGCGGGCAAAATCGCGCGCCTTGCGGGCGGCGGTGCGCTCGGCGATGAGGGCCTCGATCTCGCCGTCAAGGTCGCTTTCGTCCTTCCCGGCGTAAAGGAGCCCCAGCACCCCGCACAGCTCGTCGAAGAGGGCGAGGGCGGCCTCGCAGTCGCCCTTGACGGGCGCGCCGGCGAGCATGGTGTTGATCTCCTTGGTGAGGTTGAAGAGGGCGGCCACGCCGTCGGCGGTGTTGAGGTCGTCCTCCATGGCGGCGACGAAGGCCTCGCGGTGAGTCTCAAAGGAGCGGGTCGCGGCGCCCTCCGGGGCGCTTTCGAGGCGGAAGGTCAGGTTCTCGCGGCAGGTGTAGAGCCGCTCAAGGGCGGCCTTCGCCTGCTCGAGGATCTCCGGAGAATAGTTGATGGGGGAACGGTAGTGGGAGGCGACCATGAGGTAGCGGATGGGCTCGTAGCCGAACTTGTCCGCGACCTCGCGCACGGTGAAGAAGTTGCCCAGCGACTTGGACATCTTGCGGTTGTCCACGTTGATGAAGCCGTTGTGCATCCAGTAGCGGGCGAAGGGCTTGCCGCTCGCGCACTCGGACTGGGCGATCTCGTTCTCGTGGTGGGGGAAGATGAGGTCGTTGCCGCCGCAATGGATGTCCAGCGTGGTGCCGATGAAGCGCTGGGACATGGCCGAGCACTCGATGTGCCAGCCGGGTCGGCCGTCGCCCCAGGGGGAGGGCCAGGAGGGCTCGCCCGGCTTGACCCCCTTCCAGAGGGCGAAGTCCATAGGATCCTCCTTGACCTCGTTGACGTCGATGCGGGCGCCCGCCTCCAGCTCGTCGAGCGGCTGATGGGAGAGCTTGCCGTACTCGGCGAACCGCCGGGTGCGGAAGTAGACGTCCCCGCCCGAGGGGTAGGCGTACCCCTTCTCGACGAGCGTGCCGATCAGGGCGAGGATGGCGTCGATGTTCTCGGTGGCGCGGGGGTGGACGGTGGCGGGGCGGACGCCCAGCCCCTTGGCGTCCGTCCAATACTCGGCGATGTACCGCTCGGCCACCTCGGGGACGGTGATGCCCTCCTCGTTGGCCTTGCGGATGAGCTTGTCGTCGATGTCGGTGAAGTTCTGCACGAAGTTGACCTCGTACCCCCGCCACTCCAGATACCGCCGCAGCACGTCGAACACGCACAGCGGCCGCGCGTTGCCGATGTGGATGTAGTTGTAGACGGTGGGGCCGCAGGCATAGATGCCCACCTTGCCGGGCACGAGGGGGACGAATTCCTCCTTTTGACGGGTCAGGGTGTTAAAGATCTTCATTTGGTTTCCTCCTTGGCGCCCTTGAGGGCGGCCATTTCCTTTTTGAGCGACAGGATCTCCTCCTGCATCCGGTGAAACTCCTGCGCGACGGGGTCGGGCATGTGCACCTGGTCCAGATCGCAGCGGATGCCGTTGCGCTTGACGATGTGCGCGGGCACGCCCACGGCTGTCGAATTGTCGGGCACGGGAGCCAGCACGACGGCGCCCGCCGCGATGCGGGCGTTGTCCCCCACGGTGAAGGGGCCGAGCACCTTGGCGCCCGCGCCGATCATGACGTTGTTGCCGATGGTGGGGTGGCGCTTGCCGTGGTCCTTGCCCGTGCCTCCCAGGGTGACGCCCTGATAGATGGTCACGTCGTCGCCGATCTCCGTGGTCTCCCCGATGACGACGCCGGTGCCGTGGTCGATGAAGAGGCGGCGCCCGATCCGGGCGGCGGGGTGGATCTCGATCCCTGTGCGGCGGGCCGCCCGCTGGGAGACCGCCCGCGCGAGCAGAAACAGCCGATGATTATAGTACCAATGGGCGCGCCGGTGCATCCGGATGGCCTTCAGCCCCGGGTAGAGCAGCAGGATCTCCAGCGTGGAGCGGGCGGCGGGGTCCCGCTCGCGCACGGTGGCGATATCTTCTTTGAGTCGGTTGAACATACCGGTTCTCCTTTCCTGGCGTACAAAACGAAAACAGCCGCCTTCGCTCTCACGAAGGCGGCGGTACCGCGGTCCCACTTCGATTTCTCACTCGAAACGCCGGTAACGGGGCGGCCGCGGGGGCATTGCCTCCCCCGAACTGGCGGGTGCATTCGCCGCTCCTCCCTGCCGGGCGCCCTTTCAGCCGATGGGGCGCTCTCTCTGCTGCCGGATGAGCGGGTACTCCTCCCGCGTCAACGTCTTTACCACATTATATCCAACGGGTGGAAAAAAGTCCACCCTTTTTTCAGTTTTTAAGAAATTCGCGGTTTTCCCAGGCGTAAACGGCGCCCGAAACGACGGTCATCAGGGTCGAGAACCAGATGGCGACGACATACGCCGTCCGCATGGCGACGGCCCAGCCCGTGCCCTCCAGGCCCAGAGGAAGCCCGATGACGTACTCAAAGGTCAGCGCCATGAGGATGGCGACCATCTGGCTGACGGTCTTGATCTTGCCGTAAATATTGGCGGCGACGACCTTGCCGCTCGAAGCGGCCATGTAGCGGAAGGAGGTGACGAGGAATTCCCGCGTCAGCACGATGAAGTTGACCCACATCATGGGCACCGCGCCCCCGATGCCGCAGACCATGAAGCCCAGAAAGGCGGCGGTGGTCAGCATCTTGTCGGCCAGGGGGTCGAGGAATTTGCCGAGGTTGGTGATCTGCCCCGTCTCGCGGGCGATCTTGCCGTCGAAGAGGTCGGTCAGAGAGGCCGCCCCGAAGACGGCCAGCGCCGCGAGATAATGATGGGGAAAGGGGATCACCAGCAGGATCAGAAAGACCGGTGCGAGCAGGATGCGAAGCACGGTCAGCTTATTGGGCAGGGTCACGGCGTCTCTCCTTCCCCGATCTGCCGTCCGAGCAGATCGTATTCGATGGTATCGGTGACCTCCACACGCACAAAGTCGCCCGGCTGCGCCCGCTTGGCGGCGGGGGCAAAGAAGATCTTGGCGTCGATCTCGGGCGCGTCGGCGCGGGTGCGGCCATAAAGGCATTTGATATAGTCGTCGTATCCCTCCACAAGGACCTCGAGGGTCTGACCCAGCCGCTTTTGGTTGTTTTCGGCGACGACGCGGGTCTGCGCGTCCATGAGCACCTCGGCGCGGCGGCGCTTGACCTCCTCGTCCACCTGGTCGGGCATGGCGGCGGCGAAGGTGCCCTCCTCCGCCGAGTAGGGGAAGCACCCCACCCGGTCGAAGCCCACCTCCCGCACGAAGTCGCACAGCGACTCGAACTGCGCCTCCGTCTCGCCGGGGAAGCCGGTGATGAAGGTGGTGCGCAAGGTCACGCCGGGCAGCTTCTCCCGGATGTGCGCCATCAGCGCCTTGAGCGAGTCGGCGTCCCCCTTGCGGTTCATGCGGCGCAGGATGTCGGCGTCGCAGTGCTGCAGGGGGATGTCAAGATAATCCAGCACCTTCTCCTGCCGCGCCATGACGTCAAGCAGCTTGTCGGTGATCCGCTCGGGATAGGTGTAGAGCAGGCGGATCCAGCGGATCCCCTCGACCCCGCACAGCGCGTCGAGCAGTTCGGGCAGATCGGCGTCGCCCAGGTCGCTGCCGTAGGCGGTGGTGTCCTGCGCGATGAGGGTCAGCTCCCTGACCCCGCGCGCGGCCAGCCGCCGGGCCTCCGCAAGAATGTCCTCGGGACGGCGGGAGCGGTAGCGCCCCCGGATCTGCGGGATGGTGCAGTAGGTGCAGGCGTTGTCGCACCCGTCGGCGATGCGCAGGTAGGCGGTGTAAGCGGGGGTGGTCAGGATGCGCTCTCCCTCCATGGGCAGGTCGAGCTTCTCCCCGAATGCCTCCATCGGGCGGCCCGCATAGGCGGCCTCGACCGCGGCGACCACGTCGGCGTTTTTCCCGATGCCGAGCACAGCGTCCACCTCAGGCAGCTCCCGCTTGATCTCCTCGCGGAACCGCTCGGCCAGACAGCCCGTCACCACGATCCCGCGAATGGTTCCCTCCTGCTTGAGAGCGGCCATTTCGAGGATGTTCTCGATGGCCTCCTTCTTGGCGTCGTCAATGAAGCCGCAGGTGTTGATGACCACGACGTCGGCGCTCGCCTCGTCGTTGGTCAGGGTATAGCCCGCCTCGTGGAGGCGTTGGAGCATCATTTCGGCGTCCACCTGATTCTTGGGACAGCCCAGAGAGATCATTCCCACCTTACAGGGCATCGCAGGATTCCTCTTCTTTCTCGCCCAGACGCTCGGCTCGGCGAGCCAGCGCAAGGCGGATGTCTTCGTAGGCGAAGCCCCGGCGCAGCAGGGCCTCGATCACTTTGCGTTTGGCGTCCGCCCCGCCCGAGGCGAGGCGGGCGGCGAATTTGCCCTCCAGCCACTCGTCCAGCTGCCCGGCGGGATCGATCTCGACGGCGTCGACGGCGCGCTCGGCGACCTCGCGGGGGACGCCCTTGAGGATGAGCTTTTCCTTCGCCTGACGGCGGGACAGCTTCTTCTCGGTCAGCAGGAGCTCGGCGCGGAAGTCGGCGTACCGCTCGTCGTCGATCAGTCCCAGCTCCGTACAACGGGCCACCGCCAGCGCGGCGGCCTCCTCCCCGAAGTCGGGGCGCAGCTTGTCGCGCATGCCGCGCTCGGTGTAATCGCGGGCGTCGAGGAGCCACAGCGCCCTTTCATAGGCGCGGCGCCGGCGGGAGTCGGCAACGAGGGCCTCCACCTGCGCTTCCTCGCAGGGGCACCCCTCCCGCAGATCGCTCTCCTCAAAGGCGGCGCGATCGACCAGGAGACCGCCGTCCTTGGCGTAGTCCCCGGCAAAGCGGGTCTCCGGCTCAAAAAAGAGAGCGTTGAGCTTCTTGCGGCGGACGCTGACGCGCTTGAGCAGCATCAGTCGTCCACATCCACGTCAAGGTTGACGCGGGAGCGGACCTTGGGCGCGGGCGCGGGGGGCAGATCGTCGGCGGGCGCGGCGGGGGCCGGCGCCGGTTCTTCGGCGGCGCCCTTCTGCTCTTCGATGCGGCGGCGCCACTCGGTCATGACCTTCTCCTCCAGCTCGGCGGCAAGCTCCTTGTCCTTCTCCAGCAGGGCGCGGGCGTTGTCCCGTCCCTGGGCCAGGCGCTGATCGCCGTAGGAGAACCAGGCGCCCGATTTCTGAATGATGCCGTAGCTGACGGCCAGATCGACCAGCTCGCCCATCTTGGAGATGCCCTTGCCGTAAAGGATATCAAACTCCGCGGTCTTGAAGGGCGGGGCGACCTTGTTCTTGACCACCTTGGCCTTGGTGTGGTTGCCGATGACCTCAGCGCCGTCCTTGAGGGACTCGGCGCGTCGGATCTCGATGCGCACGGTGGCGTAGAACTTCAGCGCGCGGCCGCCGGTGGTCACCTCGGGGTTCCCGTAGACGATGCCCACCTTCTCACGCAGCTGATTGATGAAGATGACGATGCAGTTGGACTTGGAGATGGCGGAGGTCAGCTTGCGCAGGGCCTGGGACATCAGGCGGGCCTGCTGGCCGACGTGAGCGTCGCCCATGTCGCCCTCGATCTCGGCGCGGGTAACCAGCGCGGCGACCGAGTCGACGACCACCACGTCCAGCGCGCCCGAGCGGACCAGCGCCTCGGCGATCTCCAGGGCCTGTTCGCCCGAATCGGGCTGGCTGACCAGGAGCGAGTCGATGTCCACACCCAGGTTGCGGGCATAGGTCGGGTCGAGGGCGTGCTCAACGTCGATGTAGGCGGCCTCGCC
Organism: uncultured Clostridia bacterium; assembly: GCA_946186725.1. Classification (GTDB taxonomy): domain Bacteria; phylum Bacillota; class Clostridia; order Oscillospirales; family Acutalibacteraceae; genus RGIG2206. The sequence continues at coordinate 13,134 of CAMHOI010000002.1, read as the reverse complement.
GCCCAGCTTCTGCGCCTCGGCGACGACGTGAAGGGCGATGGTGGTCTTACCGGAGGACTCCGGCCCATAGATCTCGGTGATGCGTCCCTTGGGGATGCCTCCGATGCCCAGCGCCATATCCAGCGTCAGGGAACCCGTCGAAATGCTCTCGACGTTCATGGCGGTATTCTCCGACAGCTTCATGACGGAGCCCTTGCCGTATTTCTTTTCGATCTGCGCCAGCGCGGTGGCCAGCGCCTCGCTCTTGGCCTTCTGCTCGGGGGTGAGGGTGGTCTTCTTGTCTGCCATGATGGTTTCCTCCGTTTATGAGAATTTTATGTTAACCTAATTTTTCAGGATCACGACACGGTCGTTTCCCCCATAGTCCTTGACTACGCGGGGGGAAAAGGGGGCAAACAGCGTGCTCACCTGCTCCCCCTGGCGCCAGCCGATCTCCATGGCCAGCGTTCCGCCCGGCTTGAGCAGGGGCAGCCACATCGCGCGAATGGCGCGGTAGAAATCCAGCCCGTCCGCACCGCCCGACAGGGCCTGCGGCGGCTCGTGCCGCACCTCGGGCGGGAGGGCGGCCATCTCCTCGCCGGTGAGATAGGGCGGGTTGGCTGTGATGAGGTCAAAGGCGCCCCAGTCCCCGGGGGGAGGCGCCAGCACGTCCGCTCTGCGCGGCGTAACGCGCCCGCCCAGAGCGGCGATATTCTTCTCCAGATAGCCGTAGGCCGCGGGGCTCCACTCGACGGCGGTGACGGCGGCGTCGGGCCGCTCGTGCGCGAGCGCGAGCGCCACGCACCCGCTCCCGGCGCACAGGTCGAGCACGCGGGGCGCCTCAACCCCGTTTAGGGCGGCCAGTCCCTGCTCCACGAGGATCTCGGTGTCCGGGCGGGGAATGAGCACCCCCTCGCCCACGGCGAAGGTCAGGCCCCAGAACTCCCACTCGCCCAGCAGATATTGCAGCGGCTCCCCAGCCAGGCGGCGGCACGTCCATTCAGCCAGCGTCTCCCCATCGGGGGCGGCGGCGATCATCTGCGCCGCCTCGAAGTCGGCCGACTCGATCCCGCCCTCACGCAGACGGGCGGCCAGCGCGGCGCGCTCGTTCACCAGCGGTCGTCCTCCGCGTTCTCGGGGATGACCGCCTCCAGAGCGGCGATGGCAACCTCCATCATGCTGTCGTCGGGCTCCTTGGTGGTGATGCGCTGCACCCACATGCCCGGCGCCGAAATGACGCGGGTGAGCCAGTTGTCGTGCCGGCCGCAGAACTTGATGAGCTCATAGCCGAAGCCGACGATGACGGGAAGCAGGAGCAGCTTGATGATCCCCCACAGCCAGGTGATGCGGGAAAAGGCGTACACGGCGGGAATGAGGAGGATCAGAGAATAGAACAGGATGCTCACCAGCAGCATCAGCACCATGAAGGAGGTGCCGCAGCGGGGATGGAAGCGGCGCTGCCGGGCGACGTTCTCCACGGTCAGGGGGAGTCCCTTCTCGTAGCAGAAGATGGTCTTGTGCTCAGCGCCGTGATAGCGGAAGACCCGATTGATGTCCTTCATCTGGGAAACGGCGATCAGGTAGCCGAGGAAGAGGGCGACCTTCAGCACCCCCTCAAAGAGGGCGCGCACGGGCGACAGCACGCCGCCTGCGGCACCGTTGAGCAGGTTGAACAACACGCTGGGCAGATAGATGAAGAGAAACACCGCCAGCGCCACCCCGAGCACGCCCGAGATCACGCCGAGCGCCGCCATCAGACCGGCGTGGCTCTTCTTCTCTCCGGCGGATGCTTCCTCGGCGGCCGGCTCGGCGGCCTTCTCCGGCTCCTCGTCGTCCAGCATCCCCGCTCGCTCGGCGGAGAGCATGGTCACGCGGTAACCCAGCACCATCGACTCGATGAGGGAAACGGCGCCGCGGATCACGGGCCAGCGGAGCACGGGCTTCTTGGCCAGCGAGGCGCTCGCCACCTCCTCGACGGTCACGCTGCCGTCGGGGCGGCGGTTGGCCATGACCGACTTGTGCGGCCCGCTCATCATGATCCCCTCGATCAGCGCCTGACCGCCGATGGAGGTCTTTTTCATACAGGACTCACGCCCCATGGTCATCCCTCGTTTCTTCCGGCTGCTCGATGACGGCGTGCTCGGCAACGGGCAGCGCCACCGTAACGGTGGTGCCGATACCCTCGCTGCTCTCGACGGTCAGCAGGCCCTGATGGCTGCGGACGATCTCGTCCGCCACCGCCAGTCCGATGCCCGAGCCCCGGACGGAATAATTGGCTTTGTAGAACTTGTCTTTGACTTTATCCAGATCGGCGTCGGGGATTCCCACCCCCGAATCGGTCACGGTGATCTTAACGTAGCCGTCCTCCGCCACGGCGCGGATCTGCACGACGCCGCCCTCATGGTTGTACTTGATGGCGTTGTCGATGATGTTGACGAAGACCTGGGTCAGACGGTTGGAATCGCCGATGATGGCGGGCAGGGTCTCCGGCTCGTGATAGACCAGCGTCACGCCCGCCTGCTTGGCGGTCTCCTCGTAGATGCACACCGCCTCGCCCAGCTCGGCGAGGATGTCCAGCCGCTCCATCTTGTAGACCATGCGGCCCGACTGCATACGGGAAAAGTCCAGCAGCTCCTCCACCAGCCCCGACAGCCGCTCCGACTCGCGCAGGATGACGTCGATGCCCTTGGTGACCAGGGCGTGGTCGGTGTAGACCGAGCCGCGCACCGTCTCGCCCCAGCCCTTGATGGCGGTCAGAGGGGTGCGCAGTTCGTGGGAGACCGAGGAGATGAACTCGTTTTTGAGTTTCTCGGTGGACTCCAGCTCGCCCGCCATGTAATTGATGGAGTCGCACAGCTCGCCGATCTCGTTGAACTCCTTAACCTCCAGGCGGGACTTGAAATCGCCGCCGGCGATCTGCCGGGTGACGTTGCCGACGTCGTGGAGGGGACGGACGATGGACTGAATGAAATACTTGCCGACCATATACGCCATCACCAGCACCACAAGCCCGACGGCGGCCGCGATGTAGAGGATGATCCGGATGCTGCGATCCACCCTCGTCAGGGAGGTCACACAGCGCACGGCGCCGTTGGAGCCGTTGCCGTAATCGGGCAGGATGGTGCACACCGACATGACCTTCTCCCCCGAGGAGAGGCGGCCTGTCCAGGAGCCGTTCCCGTCTCCGTTCAGGGCGGCGGCATAGTCGCCGTAGGGTTCGCCTTCGGCGGGCAGAAAGCCGCTCGTGGAGACGATGACCTCCCCGTGCCGGTCGATGAACTGAATCTCCACGCCGCTTTTCATGGTAAAGGTCTCGGCCAAACGACGGGCGGAGGCGGCGTAGTTTGCCACGCTCTCCACCGACAGGGTCTCAAAGGACTGGGCGTAGCGGCTCACGGTCTCGGAGACGCCGTTGTAGTAATAGTTGTGGACGGCGACGCCCAGCGTGATCAACAGCAGCAGCAGGATGGCGCTGATGAAGGACAGGGTATTGATCATCAGCCGCCGCCCCAGCGGGGAAAACTTCTTGACGTTGTTCACGGCGCCGCCTCCTTTCCCGGTTTGATCCTGATTCTACCTCAAACGGTGACCCATTTATAGCCCAGGCCCCACACGGTGACGATGTGATGGGGGTGACTGGGGTCGTCCTCGATCTTCATACGAAGGCGGCGGATATTGACGTCGACGATCTTCTCCTCGCCGCAGTAATCGTCCCCCCACGCACGATCCAGGATGTCTGAGCGGTCAAGGATGACGTCGGGGTTGTTAAAGAAATACTCGATGATCTTGAACTCGATCTGGGTCAGCTCGATCTCCCGTCCCCGCTTGGTCAGGGAATGGCGGCGCAGATTGAGCACGAAGTCGCCCAGCATGATCTCCTCTCCCGCGGGGGCGTCCCCCTTCTTTCCCGCGGAGACGGAGACGCGGCGGTAGAGGGAATCCACCCGCGCGACCAGCTCACTGGGGCTGAAGGGCTTGGTCACGTAGTCGTCGGCGCCCATCATCAGCCCGGAGACCTTGTCCTGCTCCTGGGTGCGGGCGGTCAGCATGATTACGCCCATCGTGGAGGAGCGGCGGCGCAGCTCCCGGCAGACGGTCAGCCCGTCGATGCCGGGCAGCGCGATGTCCAGCAGCACCATGTCGAAGCCGCCGACCTCGTCGTAGACCCGCAGGGCCTCCTCGCCGCTGGCGGCCTCGACGGTGTCGTAGCCGGCCCGGTTGAGGTTGATGACCACGAATTCGCGGATGTTGGCCTCATCTTCCACCACAAGGATGCGTTTCATTCTTTTCTCTCCTTACAGAACGCTGAAGAGCGTCATAAGTTCGTCTTCGGTGACGGCATAGGGCCCCTCGGTCGTGACCAGACGGGCCGCCCACACCGTGTTTTCATCGCGCGCCAGTTCGATGAGCTCCGTGTGGTCGAAGCGCTCATAGACGTCAACGTCATAGGCGCGCAGGCGCAGGATCTCGGTACCGGCGGTCTGCCTCTCCTCGTCGTAGAGCCGGTAACTTCGCATCCGGTTGGCGTTGTCGGTGACCAGGGTGACGTTCCCACGCCAACGGTCGGGGAAGACCAACCGGAAGCCGCCCGCGGCGAAGGTGTCGGCGCACATCACGTCGGAAAAGCGACTGCCGTCGAAACGGCGCCAGACGGTCAGATAGATCCGCTCGGCCTCGCTGCGCTCCCCGTAGCCGGGCAGCAGTTCGGTGGAGGGGATCTCGATCATACCGTCGTCGTCCACGTCGCGGCAGACCTCGGCACTGTTGCGCAGGGTCAGCTGCGTTTCCCCGACGGTGGGGTCATAGAAGGGACTGACCAGCTCTCCCTCATGAAAGAAAACAACGTCGGTAACGAGGGAAAGGGCGCTCTTGGCGGCGTCCAGAAAGAGCGCGGGCCGCCCGTCCGGGAGCTTGCCCAACAGGGCCTGCGTGTAGCCGCTGACGTTGCCGTCGGTGGCGACGGCGCCCTGCCGCTCGACGGTCACGCCGTCGAAGGTGTAGACGGCGACGGAGGAGACGTGCTCGGTGCCGTCCAGGGAGAGCAGAATGAGCTGATCGCTCCCCCTGCCCATCAGGTCGCCCACCAGAAACTGCGTGTAATTCTCCTGCGCCCGCAGGGAGGCGGTTCTGCCGTCGTAGGTGTAGAGGTTGAGCTGATTGCCCGCCGCACCGAAGAGTTGGGCCCCGATGAGCAGGGTCTGCTTCCCGTTGCCGGATAAATCGGCCACGGCGACCTTATCGATGGCGCTGCCCAGCGTTTCCGCGTCGAAGACCGAGCGCCATTCCCCGTCCACGCGGTCGATGATATTGACGTGTACGACGTCCATCTCCTCATCCGACGAGGCGACCACAGCGTAAAACGCGACGGCTTCCTCGGTGCCGTCCCCGTCCAGATCGGTCAGCAGGAAGGCGGTTCGGTTCTCCCCGTTGTGGGGATAGCGCAGGGAGATGCCGCCGCCCGCGTAGTCGAACAGGGCGCGCTGGATCTCTCCGACGTCGCCCGTCGCTTTGGGCGCCTGGAGGAGATCGCGCGTATCGCCCGGGATCCCGCTGCAGGAGGTCAGGCAGCAGAGCGCCGTCAGAATGACAAAAGCGCAAAACCGTTCCCTTATTCTCACCATCGGCGCCCCCTTTCAAAAAAATGCGGCACAAGGATCCGCACCTGTTTACACGGAATCATTGTACCACATTTTCCACTGTTTGTACAGTTAATTTTGCGCGATGGCCTTATATATTTCGCCGCGGGCGCAGCCCGTTTCCGCGGCGGCGCGGCGGGCGGCTTTGGCGGCGGGCATCCCGTCGGCTGCGTAGCTGAGGGCCAGGGCGACCGCCTCCTCCAGCGGAAGGGCTTTCTCCGCCTGCTCGGGGGCGCCGGCGACGACCAGCACGTACTCGCCGCGGGGCGGCTCGGCCTCGAAGCGGGCGACCGCCTGCGAGAGCGACAACCGCTCGACCGATTCATGGATCTTGGTCAACTCCTTGACCAGCGCGATCTCGCGGTCTCCGAAGGCGGCCAGCAGATCGTCCAGTGTCGCTCGCAGCTTATGGGGCGCCTCATAAAAAACCATGGTGCGCTTCTCCCCCTTGAGGGCGTCCAGGTGAGCGCGGCGGGCGGGCTTGTTGACACTCAAAAACCCCTCAAAGCAGAAACGGCCGCAGTCCATACCCGACATGGCCAGCGCCGTCACCACGGCGCTCGGCCCGGGCACCGAGACCACCGCCACCCCCCGCTCACGGCAGAGTCGGACCAGATCCTCTCCGGGATCGGAGATGGCGGGCATTCCCGCGTCGGTCACCAGGGCGGCGTCCTCCCCCGCGAGAAGGCGGGCCAGCACGGCCTCCCCCTGCGAAGCACGGTTGTGCTCGTGATAGCTGACCAGCGGGGTGTGAATATCAAAATGGGTCAGCAGTTTGCGGGTGACGCGGGTGTCCTCGGCGGCGATGAAATCCACATCGGACAAAACACGCTTCGCACGCGGAGAAAGGTCCTCCAGATTGCCGATGGGGGTACCGACCAGATAGAGCGTTCCGCTCATTCCGTCGCCTCCTTGCTTTCGTTCAGGTAGTGGGGCGGCTCGATCTTCAGCCCGGGGCCGCACTGCTTGCGCCCCTCCAGCAGGATAAGGTTGGGCGCGGCGCCGGGACGGGGACAGACCAGCCGCAGTCGCTTGGGCTCCAGCCCCATCTGCCGCAGGGCGGCCATCGCGTCGGCCAGCCGCTCAGGGCGATGACAGAGACAGAAGCGCCCGCCCGCGCGCAGGAGGCGGGAGGCGCACGCGGCGCAGTCCTCCAGGGTGCAGGCGATCTCCTGCCGCGCCAGCCGGCGACCCTCGTCGGGCGAGGAACCGCCCGCGCCGACGGGATAATAGGGCGGGTTGATCGTGACCAGATCAAATCGGCCGCGCATCCGACCCGGCTCTTGCCGCAGGTCGCACAGCAGGGGCGCGATCTGCTCGGCCAGGCCGTTTTCGGCGATGCTCTTCTCCAACAGCGCGATGGCGTCCGGCTGGATGTCCAGCGCGGTGACGTGCGCCGGCGCGCGCCTCCCGCACCAGAGCAGAGGAAGGATCCCGCAGCCGGTGCCCAGATCGCATACGGTATCCCCGACCCCCAGCGCCGAAAACCCGGCCAGCAGAAGGGCGTCTGTGCCGAAGCGGTGAACCTCGTTGACCCAGATCACCACCCCGTTGCCCAAAGACAGCTTCTCGTCCATGCCGTCCCTCCTTGCGCTCCTGGGATAAAAAATGGGCGGAGCTCCGGCTCCGCCCAAAGTCGCGTGGGATCAGTCCTTGGAAATGGCGCTCACAGGGCAGCCATCCGCGCAGGCGCCGCACTCGATGCAGGTCTCGGGATCGATGACGTAGGTGGCGTCACCCTCGGAGATCGCGCTCATGGGGCAGGTCGCTTCACAGGCGCCGCACTTGATGCACTCTTCAGAAATCTTGTAGGCCATGGTATACTTCCTCTCCGTCGCTGCGTAACGACAAGTATGTTGACAGGAACTCCGACGCACGCATCCGCCGGAGAAGAGTCCCCACACGGGACCGAATCCATTCTATCACAAATCGGGAAAAATGCAAGCCCTATTTTGCGTCGCCCTTGTTTCCCTCGCCGCCCGTCTTCCGGGGGCCTCGGGGCCGGCGGCGGGGTCGGCGGCGGTTGGCCTTCGGCTCCTTGGCCGCGTCCTCGGCGGCGGGCTCGGCGGCCGCGGGCGTCTCGGCGGCGGGCTCGGCCGGAGCGGGCTTCGCGGCGGGCTTCTCGGCGGGCGCGGGGCGCGCCTCACCCTTCTTGAGCTGGCGGACGTCGCAGCAGTCGAAGACGACGGGCGTGTCGCTGCCCTCGAAGCGGACCTTGACCTTCTGTTCGAGGATGCTCACCGACATGGCGTGGCCGACCCCCTGCGGGGTCTGGACCATGGCGCCCGCGCGCGGCGTGATCTTAATCAGTTCTTCATAGACGTTCTGCTCGTAGTTCAGACAGCACATCAGCCGTCCGCAGCAACCCGAAATCTTGGTGGGGTTGAGGGAAAGCCCCTGGTCCTTGGCCATCCGGATGGAAACGGGATAAAAACCGTCCAGAAAGCGGGTGCAGCAGAAGGGCTGGCCGCAAATGCCGAGACCGCCCAGGAGCTTGGCCTCGTCCCGCACGCCGATCTGCCGCAGCTCGATGCGCGCGTGCAGAGTGGACGCAAGATCGCGCACCAGCTCGCGGAAGTCGACCCGCCCCTCCGAGGTGAAGTAGAAGAGCATCTTGCCGCCCTCGAAGGCGATTTCGCAGTCGACCAGCTTCATGTCCAGCCCGTGCTGTCCGATCTTGCGCTCACAGACGACCATGGCCTCCTGCTCGCGGCGGCGGTTCTCCTCGTTGCGGCGGATGTCCTCGGGCGTGGCGCGGCGCACTACCTGACGCAGGGGCTGGATGACCTCGGCATCGGGCACCTCGGTGTTTTCCTGCGTGATCTCCCCGTAGACCAGACCGCGCGCCGTGTCGACGATCACCGGATCGCCGAGGGCGAAGAGCTCACCCTGCGGGTCAAAATAATAGGGCTTTCCGGCATCCCGGAACTTGACCGAAACAACAATTGCCATACTGTTCCTCCACAAACGGAAATTACGCCACGGCGCGGAAGAGCCGCGCGGCGAAAAGGGTTACGAAAAGGCCGCCGCCGAGGTTGCGCTCCGCGTCCTGCACGGCGGCGTCGCAGATCTCCGCGAGCGCCAGCAGCTGCGCGGGAGCCCACCTGCCTGCCAGTAAACGGGGCAGGCCGTCCGTTTCACGGGGGGCGCCCATGGACAGCGCCAGCGCGTCATGGAAAAGGGCGCCCATGGCGCGGGCCAATCCCTTTTGCGCGGCGCGATCCTTCTCCAACGGGCGGAGCAGGCGGTGGAGCTTCCACTCCTCACCCCCCAGCAGGGAGGCCGCCTCCCCGGCCAGAGCGTCGTAACCGTCCTCTCCCTCCAAACGGGCCAGGGTGCGCCCGACGGTGCCCGCAAAGGCCGCGTCGACGGCGGCGGGCGTCAGGTCGGGTCTGCGGCGCAGGACCGCCTCGACCGCCCGCTGACGATCGGGCGGCGTCAGAGACAGCACAACGGCGCGGGAGATGACGGTATCCAGCAACTGACGGGCATACTCGCAGGTCAGCAGAAAAACGGCGCCCGCAGGGGGCTCCTCGAGAACCTTGAGCAGAGCGTTCTGCGCCTGGGGATTCATCCGCTGGGCATCGGGGATGAGAAACGCGCGGCCGGCCGAGCAAACGGGCTTCTCCTGCGCCTGCGCCCGAAGAGCGCGCACGGCGTCGACGGGGATCACGCTTTTTTCCTCGATCAGCTCGAACACATCGGGATTGTTCTCCTGCCGACAGGCCTCGCACTCGCCGCAGGGCCGCTGTTCGCCCGTGCAGGCGGCTGCTTTGGCCAAAAAGCGGGCCAACGTCCGGCGGCCCGAGCCCTCCGGCCCCTCAATGACGACGGCGTGGGGCAGGCGGTCAGCGGACAGCATCCGCTCCACCCGCGCCAGCGCGGCGTCGCAGCCGATCAGGTCCGGGCGATTCAAAGCTTCTCGAACCGGGCCACGTCAGTCACGAAGATGGTGGCGCCGCCCACGGTGACCTCCAGCGGGAGAGCCAGGGTATCGCCCGGAAACGCAGACAGGTCGGGAACGGTCTGGGTCCGCTTGCAGGAATACTCGCGGATGATGCCGATAACGTCGTCGACCTTTTCGTCCTCCACGCCGATCAGAAAGGTGGTGTTGCCGATCTTGAGGAAGCCGCCCTTGGTGGCCAGCTTGGTGACGATATAGCCGGCGCGGGTCAGCTCGGCGGCCACGACGTTGGCGTCGTCGCCGTTGACGATGGCGGTGATGAGTTTCATAGCGATGTCCTCCCTACGCGTTCCTGTCTTCAGTATACCATCAACCGCGCCGATAGTCAAATAAATCGTGCTTGATAATTTCTCCCTCCTGTGGTAGAATAAAATCAAAGTCGATCGGCGTTCGTGTGTTCGGGCGTGCGAGTGTGCGGGTCCTGTGCGACAGGGGACTGTGAACCATGTCAGGCGGGGAACCGAGCAGCATTAAGCGGTTTTACCTGTGCGCCGCAGTCAATCTGCACATTCGCATACCCGAGGGCAGGAACGCCTTTCCATTCCCGGATGAAAGAGGGGAAACGTGCATGTACCGTGCGCTCTATCAGGCCTACCGGCCGCAAAGCTTTTCCGACGTGTGCGGCCAGCCCCACGTCGTGCAGACCCTGCGCCGCCAGGTCGCGCAGGGGCAGATCAGTCACGCCTACCTCTTCACCGGCTCCCGCGGCACGGGCAAGACCACCTGCGCCCGCATCCTGGCCAAAGCGGTCAACTGCCTGCATCCCGTCGACGGCGACCCCTGCAACGAGTGCGAGATCTGCCGCGGCATCGACGACGAGAGCATCCTCGACGTCGTGGAGATGGACGCCGCCTCCAACAACGGCGTCAACGAGATCCGCGACCTGAGGGACAACACCGCCTTCTCTCCCGCGGTCGGCAAGTACCGCGTTTACATCATCGACGAAGTACATATGCTCTCCGGCGCCGCCTTCAACGCCCTGCTGAAAACGCTGGAGGAGCCGCCCGAGCACGTCGTTTTCATCCTCGCCACCACCGAGGTGCACAAGCTGCCCGCCACCGTTCTTTCCCGCTGCCAGCGCTTCGATTTCCGACGCATCTCCCCCGACGACATCGCCGACCGGCTGATCTACGTCGCCGGGCAGGAGGGCTTTACCCTGACGCGTGAGGCCGCCCTGCTGATCGCCCGTCTCTCCGACGGCGCCATGCGGGACGCCCTGAGTTTGCTGGACGTCTGCCGCACGGGCGTGGACAAGGTGGACGAGGAGACCGTCGTCGCCTGCGCCGGGCTGTCGGGCCGGGCGTATCTGTCGGAGCTGCTGCGCGCCTGCTTCGCGGGCGACGCGGCCGCCGCGCTGACCCAGCTGGCCGAGCTGTACGACAGATCCAAGGATCTGGGCCGTCTGTGCGCCGAGCTGGTCGCCTATCTGCGCGATCTCATGCTCATCAAAACGCTGCGCTCGCCCGAGCGGCTGCTGGTCGGCTCGGCGGCCGAGATCGCCGAGCAGGAGGAGCTGGCCGGCCGGACCACGCTGGAGGCCGTCCTGCACGCCATGGATCTCTTTGAGACCGCCGCCGAGCGGATGCGCGCCGGCGCCGACCGCCGCGTGGAGGCCGAGACCGCCGTGGTCAAGCTCTGCCGCCCCGCGCTGGACGCCTCGCCCGAGGCCATCCTGCGCCGTCTTGAGCGGCTGGAGGCGGGCGCGCCCCTCTCCGCTCCCGCACCCTCTCCCGCGGCGGAAAGGGAAGTTCCCGCGGCCCCCGCGGCCTCTCCCGCGGCCCCCGCAGCGGAAGAAGAAGCGTCCGCGCCCGCCGCTCCCGTATCCGGGCCGGAGGAGCCGGCCCCTGCCGAGCAAGCGCCTCCCGAGGAGGAAGCGCCGCCCGCGCCCGCACCCGCGCCCGCCGGACAGACCGGCGTCTCCGCGGACGCCGTCCCCTTCGCACGGTGGCACGAGGTGGTGGCCGCCCTCACCCGCACCGACCCCCTGCTCAAGGCGGTGCTTGGCGGATCCACGGCCTATGAATCGGGCGACTATATGCTCCTGCAGATCGCCAACGAGAGCTTCCGCGACATGGTCAACAACGACCCGCGCCACCGCAACAATCTCAAGCAAGCCATCGCCTCGGTCACGGGGCGCAGCTATAAAATCGGTCCCTACGCCGCCGAACGGCCGCGTCCCGTCGAGAAGGATCCTCTGGACCGGCTGGCGGACGCCCTCAGGAACAGCGGCGCGCAGGACTGACGAAAGGATGACCTCACAATGAAAGCAAGACTTCCGCAGGGATACGGCGGCGGCCCCGGCAATATGCAGTCCATGCTCAAGCAGGCGCAGAAGATGCAGGAGGATATGGCCGCCGCGCAGCAGGAGCTGGAGTCCCGTGAATATACCGCTTCGGCGGGCGGCTCCATGGTGGAGGCCCGCGTCAACGGCAAGCGGGAGGTGGTCGGTCTGACCATCCACCCCGACGTCGTGGACCCCGAGGACGTGGAAATGCTGGAGGATCTGGTCACCGCCGCCGTCAACGAGGCGCTCCGCGCCGCCGCCGCCGACAGCGAGGAGACCCTGGGCGCCATCACCGGCGGAATGGGCACAGGGCTGCCCGGGCTCTTCTGATGGGGTACCGGATTCCGCCCCTCGACCGTCTGGCCGACCAGTTCGAGCGCATCCCCGGCGTGGGGCGCAAGTCGGCCCAGCGCATGGCCTTCTACGTGCTGGGGCTGACTGACGAGCAGGCGGGCGAATTTGCCGACGCCCTGCTGGACGCCAAGAAGAAGGTCCACTGCTGTTCCGTCTGCCAGAACCTGACCGATGGCGAGACCTGTCCCGTCTGCTCGGACGAAAAGCGGGACCATTCGGTCATCTGCGTGGTCGAGGACGCGCAGGACGTCATGGCCTTTGAACGCACCCGCGAATACAACGGCGTTTACCACGTCCTGCACGGAGTCATCTCTCCTCTGGACGGGATCGGGCCGGAGCAGCTTCGCGTGCGGGAGCTGATGGCCCGCCTGGCCGACGACGGCGTGAAGGAGGTCATCATGGCCACCAATCCCACCGTCGACGGGGAGGCCACCGCCGCCTACCTGTCCCGGCAGATCAAGCCCCTCGGCGTCAAGGTGACCCGGCTGGCCTACGGCATCCCCGTGGGCGGCACGCTGGAATACGCCGACGACGTCACCCTTTCCCGCGCGCTGGAAGGGCGCAGCGAGATCTGATCCTTTGAATACCGGCAATTTGACGGGACTTTTTCAAAAGTCTCGTCTTTTTTTATGAAAATTACATGGATTATTTGTCCATTCTGCGAGGGCGGCGACCCTTGCTTTCCCTTGAAAAGAAACGGCGGATACGGTATAATATCGGTAAGATCCACTCGGGAGGTTTGAGAATGAAACTCACTCGCCGCATTCTGTCTCTTGCGCTGGTGATCACGCTGACCGTCCTTTGTCTTCCAATCATCGGCGCATCCGCCGCCACCGTCGACATCGCCGTGGACGGCGCCACGCTGACGCTGGACAACTGCCTGGGCATCACTTTCCTGGTGAAAGCGTCCAAGCTGT
>CAMHOI010000001.1 GCA_946186725.1 uncultured Clostridia bacterium | reverse complement strand
GTCGAGACCATCGGCTGCTCGGGCATGACCCACTCCGCCGCCATGGCCGCCGAGATCCTGCCCGGCAAGACCCTGCTTGAGGCGCTCAACACCGACCTGGTCTGCGACGCCATCAACACCGCCATGCGCGAGCTCTTCCTCCAGATCGTCTACGGCCGCACCCAGTCCGCCTTCTCCGAGGGCGGCCTGGTCATCGGCGCCGGCATGGAGGACCTGGGCAAGGGGCAGCGCTCCATGGTCGGCACCATGTACGGCACCAAGGCCAAGGGCGTGCGCTACCTCGAGATGACCGAGGGCTACTGCACCCGCATGGCGCTCGACGAGAACAACGAGGTCATCGGCTACGAGTTCGTTTCGCTCGGCAAGATGACCGACTTCATCAAGAAGGGCATGGAGCCCAACGAGGCCTACGAAAAGTCCAAGGGCACCTACGGCCGTTTCGCCGAGGCCGCCAAGTACATCGATCCCAGAAAAGAATAAGGAGGGGAAGAGACAATGGCACAGTTTGAAGGTTACGAGCGGCGCGAGGCCAAGATCCTCGGCGTCCTGAAGGAATACGGCATCTCCTCGATCGACGAGTGCAAGGCCATCTGCGACAAGCAGGGCATCGACCCCTACACCATCGTGCAGGAGACCCAGCCCATCTGCTTTGAAAACGCCAAGTGGGCCTACACCGTCGGCTCCGCCATCGCCATCAAGAAGGGCTGCCGCAAGGCCGCAGACGCCGCCGCCGCCATCGGCATCGGCCTGCAATCGTTCTGCATCCCCGGCTCCGTCGCCGAGAACCGCAAGGTCGGCCTCGGCCACGGCAACCTGGGCAAGATGCTCCTGTCCGATGAGACGGAGTGCTTCTGCTTCCTCGCCGGCCACGAGTCCTTCGCCGCCGCCGAGGGCGCCATCAAGATCGCCCTCAACGCCAACAAGGTCCGCACCAAGCCCCTGCGCGTCATCCTCAACGGCCTGGGCAAGGACGCCGCCTACATCATCTCCCGCATCAACGGCTTCACCTACGTCGAGACCCGGTTCGATCCCTTCACCGAGCAGGTCGAGATCGTAAAGGAGATCCCCTTCTCCAAGGGTCCCCGCGCCGACGTGCGCTGCTACGGCGCCGACAACGTCCCCGAGGGCGTGGCCATCATGCGGCTGGAGAAGGTCGGCGTGTCCATCACCGGCAACTCCACCAACCCCACCCGCTTCCAGCATCCCGTCGCCGGCACCTATAAGAAATGGTGCGTCGAGAACGGCGTCAGCTACTTCTCCGTCGCCTCGGGCGGCGGCACCGGGCGCACCCTGCACCCCGACAACATGGCCGCCGGCCCGTCCTCTTACGGCATGACCGACACCATGGGCCGGATGCACTCCGACGCCCAGTTCGCCGGCTCCTCCTCGGTGCCCGCCCACGTCGAGATGATGGGCCTCATCGGCGCCGGCAACAACCCCATGGTCGGCATGACCGTGGCCTGCGCCGTCGCCGTCGAGGAGAGCTTCAAGTAAGGATCACCCCATAGCGAAAGCCCTTCGCGCTCATGCGCGAAGGGCTTTTTTGCGCCGACGGGCCGCGATCAGACGGGTCAGATCCCGGCCCCCGCCCATCACCCAAAGCAAGGGGAGGTAGACCGCCGCCGCGGCTCCGCTCTCGACGAGCAGAAGAGGCAGGGGCGCCGTGCCGACGAACAGACGCCCGGCCGCCGCACCCGCCGTCAGCGCACCCGCCGTGGCCAGCAGAGGCCGTCCCGCCCACGCCCAAACACGGAAGGAGACCCCCGCCACCTTGAGCAGGCGAGCCAGACAGAGCAGGGAGGTCAACAGATTGCTGGCGTAGGTAACGGCCAGAAAGCCGCTCATCCCCCACCGCGGAACGACCAGCGGAATGGCGCACAGCCGCATGACGGAGTCGGCGACGCCGTACCGGAAAACGTACTTCTGCTGATCGAGGCCGCACAGCATCCCCGTGACCACGCTCTCCAGATACATCAGGGGCACGAGGGGCGCCAGCCGCCGGATGAGCCCGCCCACCTCGACCGAGCCGTAAAAGACCACGCCCACCTCCTCCCCGAAGAGGAAGAAGACCCCGCCGATCAAAGCGGAGGCGGCCGCGGTCAGCCCCACCACCCGTGCGACGGGGCCGGACACGGCGCGTTTATCCTCCGCGCCGAGAGCGGTGGAGAGCTCCGGCACCAGCAGGGTAGAGAGCGCCGTCAGAAAGGAGGACAGAAAAAAGAGGACCGGCATCGCCATCCCGCGGAAACGGCCGTACTGGGACACGGCCTCCCCGCGGGAGCCGCCGAAGGCCGCCAGGCAGGTCGGCACAAGCAAGCTCTCCGCCGTGCGCAGAACGGAGGTCAGATACTTCCCTCCCACCAGGGGGAGGGTCAGCGCCGTCAGCCGCCGCACCACACGGTACGGCGGCGCGTTGCGCGCGCCGATCGCGGCCTCTGCGCGTCGGCGATCCAGCCGGTAGCCGATCCATAAGTAAAGGCATGCCGCGGCCTCGGCCACGGCGTCGCCCAACATCAGCACCGCGCACACCGCGCCCAGCCCCTTGCCCGTCACGGCGTCCAGCAGCAGCCAGATCACCGCCATGCGCACCCCCTGTTCGAACAACTGGCCCGTCAGAGAGGGAGTCAACCGCCGCCGCGCGATAAAATAGCCGCGTAGGCAATACGTCACGCCCATAAAGGGCAGACTGATCGCCGACAGGCGCAGTCCCGCCGCCGCTCTCGCGTCCCCCACGCCCAGGCGGGCGATGGGGTCGGCCAACAGCAGCACGGCCGCCATGCTGACCAGCCCCACGCCGAGGGTCAGACCGACGGCGCGGCGCAGGATGCGGCTGACCGAGCGGGGCGTGCCTTTCTCCAGCTCCTCGGCGATCAGCCGGGTGACCGTGGTGGCGATGCCGCCCGTCGCAAAGGTGGCGGTCAGCATATACACCGACGTCACCAGCTGAAACAGGCCCATCCCCTCCGAGCCGATCCGGCCCGCCAGCCAAACGCGAAAGAGCATCCCGATCGAGCGCAGCAGGAGGGTGGAGCCGGTCATCAGCGCGGCGTTTTTGACAAAGCGGGCCTTTTTCACGGTCGGCAGGCCCGCTTTTGCGTACCGTTGTAGAGCCGGGCCATCGCGTTCCAGGTTCGTTTGTCCATGCGGCCCGTTTCCTCCATCCCGCAGTGGGCCTGCAGCGCCCTGACAGCGGTCTGCGCCGCCTCGTCAAAAACGCCGTTCACCTCTACGTGGGGCAGATTGCCGTAGTGGTCGGCCAGGGCGTTGAGCACCGCCTCCACCATATAGACGGCGGGCGCCTCTTCGCCGGGTGCCATGGCGACGGGGCAGTTGCCGAAGGGGGCCAGCGTCAGAGGCGGAGCGGTGTTCTCCCTCACGAGGGCATAGACCTCATCCAGCCGTCGGCAGGTGTCGAAGTCGGGCTGACCCGTCTCCTTGAGCCCGGAGAGCTTCTGAAAATCGCGGATGGCGTTGACCGTCGGCTCGTCGAGGACGCCGTCGACGGCCACCTCGGGCATCTGCCCGCTGTAGTGAGCGACGGTGCGCAGTTCCTCCTGCAGTCGCTTGACCGATTCTTTTCTCATCTAATCCCTCAAATCGTCGTAGAGTGAGCTGATGGCGTCCCAGGTGATGGCGCCCACGATCCCGTTGGGCGTCAGGCCGAATTCCTCCTGAAAGGCACGCACCGCTGCGTCGGTAGCCGGGCCGAAGATGCCGTCGGGGGTGATCTTGGGGATCTGGGGGAAGTCGTCGGCAATGGCGGAGAGGTAGCTTTGCAGCGCCAGGACGGCCTGCCCCGTTGAGCCCCGCAGCAGCACGGTGCCGGGGAAGATCGACCCGCGGGAAGGATCGACGTTCTGATCGGCCACGATGCCGCGGTAGGCGCGGTAGATCTCGTTCCAGGTGACGGGGCCCACGACGCCGTCCTCCTGCAGCCCGAAGAGGCGCTGGAAGGCCGTCACCGCCCGCTCGGTCTCGGGCCCGAAATCGCCGTCGACCGAGATGACGGGCAGGGATTCATAGTACCGGCCCATCACCGCGAGAAAGTACTGAACGATGCGCACGTCCATGCCGGTGTCTCCCTGCCGCAGGATCTCGGGGAAGCGCCACGGCACGTCGCTGTAGGTCAGTCCTTCGGAGTTGAGCTCGGCCAGCCGCTTGATGGACGTATAAATGTAGCCGATGCGGTACCAGGTGGCGTTGCCCACGATCCCGTCCACCGTCAGCCCGAAGATCTGCTGGAACTTCTTGACCGCCGTTTCGGTGGCCTTGTCGAAGATGCCGAAGTTCTCGGTCACCATGGGAATGGAAGGGTAGTTGCGCGCGATGCGGTTGAGACGGATCTGGATCTCCTGGACGGCGTTGCCGAAGTCGCCCATGCGCAGGGGGACGCCGGGATAGGAGGGGCTGTTGATCCGCACGGGGGCGCCCTGGACGATCTCCACGTCGTCCCCGTAGAAGGTCTGCAGGATCTGCAGGGGCGTGTAGCCCGCTTTGGCCAGAGCGACGGTGTCCCACTGCTTGAGTCCCTGACAGGTCACCCCCCGTCCGCTGCAATAGGCGGTGAAAAGGGGCTCCAGATTTCCCCGCCGCCGGACGTAGCTGTTGAAAACGCCGTCCACCAGTTGGGAAATGTTTTCATAGATGTTGCGGCCCTTGATGAACGACTGGTCAAAGGCGGTCGAATTGGTGATGTCGAAGTCGTAGCCCTGACTGGGGTACCACTCGGTATAGATACGGTTGAGCGCAAAGGAGATCTGGGCGTAGATGTTGGCCAGGATGGCGCTCTCGGGCCAGGTCGGGTAGATCTCGCTCGAGGCGACGTTCTTTATGTATTCGGGAAAGGGGACGGTGACGTTTTCCGCCGGCTGATCCGGGCGACCGAGGTGGACGGTGATGGTGGCGGGGATAAAGGGCTCGTTTGGCATTGTCTCACCTCACAGATCGGGCTCGGTGTTCTCGACCACCTCGTCGGGGCCGTCCGCGTCAAATTCGGGAAGGGGAATCAGCCCCACGTTCTGAATGGCGGTCACCCCGCCAAAGACGGGCACGTTGCGGCTGACGACGGGCAGATACCCTTCAGCGGAGATCTGCACGGTGTACGTCGTGAAGGGCTCGGCCGTCCCCTCGGTCATGGAGAGGTCCCGCCCCACGGTGTCCAGCCCAATGAGCTCGGTCAGGCCGTCCTCATCGGTCAGGGTCTGCCGCACCAGTTGCCCCTCCTGGAGCACCAGCACCAGCGCGTCGGGCACCGGGGTGGCTTCCCGCGCGGTGTAGGTACGCACCTGCAGAAAGCCCAGATCGTTCTGTCTGCGGTCGGGCTCGCTCGCCCGGATCTCAGGCGTGGGAACGGGAGGCGAAGGCATCTCGGGCGCCGGTGCGGGCACGTCGGGCATTTCCGGCACGGCAGGAGGCCGCACGGGGATCTCGGGCGCCGGTGCGGGCGCGCCGGGGATCTCGGGCGGAAAGTCGGGCCGCACCGCCGGCTCCGGCTTGTCGGGCGGATCGGGCCGTCCCGGCTCGCGGGGCGCGGCGGGCGCGCCGCCGTGAGCACCGTGGAAGCGCATCAGGTCGCGGCTGTACTGCTCGATCAATTTCTGCATACTGTCGTCCATGCGATCACCTTTTTTCGTTTTTCTTTCCTCATTATATTGACCGGAAAACAAAAAAATACCCGTGCGCCGAAGCGCACGGGCAGGGATCTCACGGGGTTTTACTTTTTCTTATAGAAGATCTTCAGCAGGGTCTCGTAGGTGGTTTTGTCATCGAGGTACATTTCGGCGTACTGCTCGCCCTGCACCATTTTGCCGGTCAGGGTGGAAAACTCGATCCTGGCGCCGCCGTTGAGGAAAAGGGTGGTCAGGTAGGTGATCTTGGTGGCGTCGAGGTTGTTGACGGAAACGCTGTTCAGCTCGTTATACAAGCGCAAAGGGGCGGTGATGTCGGCGCGGGCCGCCTTCGTAGTCTTGGCGGCGAAGGCGTTGAGATAGTCGATCTGCCGGTTCATGCGGTTGACGCTGCTGTCGAGTATCGTCTTGTCCCGCCCGCGCAGGTAGGGCCTGACGTCGTCGCCCGTAAGGGAAACGGTGCGGCCGGTCTTCTTCCAATTCTCGTCGTACTCGGGCACCTCAACGCCGCCGACGAGATCGTTGAGCTGGCCGATGTTGGCCCAATCCAGGCAGAAATAGGTGCCGATGTCGATGCCGTACAGGAGATTGGAGACGGCGTTGACGGTGTTCTCACAGCTTTTCTCTCTGCCGTCGCCGTAGGCAAACGCCAGGCAGACCTGCTTTTTCTCGGTGCCGAGGTACTGCCCGCCGACCGAAAAGACCCTCACGTCGGTCATGATGTCGCGGGCGATGCCCAGCACGTTGATCTTGCCCGTTTCGGTATCGATGACGGCCAGATAGAGGGCGTCCGCCTGTCCGTTGGCGCCCGGCTCCTTCTCATTGAGCGCCTTGGCGGAGAGGCGGTCGGTGCCGATGAAGAGGACGGAGGTCAGCTTGTCGTTGTAGACGTAAGTCTCGCCGTTGTAGACGATCGCATCCTCGTCGATTTCGGTGGGGCGCTGACTTTGCAGCTTACTGCGCCCGATCTCCTTCATGATAAAGTAGGCGCCGCTCAGCGCGACGGCCAGACAAACGATCGCGCACGCCGCGGCGATAAGCCCCTTCTGCCAGCCGGCCAGGCCCCGCGCGTGCTTGAGGCCGTCAGTTGGTCTCTTCATCGTCGATCAGCACTCCTTGCACGAGATAGCGGTAGCGGGCGTCGTTGATGCAGGTGGAGAGGGTGACGATCCGGTCGTCGGTGGTGACCGAGACCCCCTCGCGGACATCGCGGATCATGCTGGCGGGGTTGAGGCAGGCGTCGAGGTACCGCTGATACTCCTCCTTGTCGGAAAAATCGAAGGAATTGAGGATCAGCCGGTTGTCATACCGGTAGGCGGCGAAGATGCGGTAGGTCAGGATATGATGCGGCGTGTAAATATAAAAGGTATCGTGCGACAGGAAAAACTCGTGATCGCGGAAGTGATGGAGGTTCTGGAACATGGAGCCGTTGCGCATGTTGTGGCCGTAAATGACCGTGTTGGGGTCGGAAAAGTCATAGCTGTTGATGCGCTGGATGTAGATGGAACCGTTGATGTCGTAGTTGCCTTTGAGGTTGTGGTCCAGGTAGAAATCGTCGTTGTCTCGCGAGCTCTGGAGGATGGGGTAGTCGATTTGGGTGTCGGGCACGGTGATCCAGCCGCACACGTCCTCGTTATCCGCGCGGATGGCGGCGAAGTCGATGGGATTGTCGCGCAGAGTCGCCTCCTGCGAGGAAGGCGACGCCGCCGAGCCGGAGGAAGGATTCTTGTACGGGTCGGCGTCGAAGCCGTTGGGGAGCCATTCCCGCAGCAAAAAGACGCCCGCGCCCGCGGCAACCAGCACCAGCGCGACGATCAGGATCCAAAGCAGGACGCGCCGGGGCTTCTGCCGGACGTGTTCCATCTCACTCACCTCCCGGGAAAGCAGGATAAAAAGGATCCCATCCATAGCCGAACGGCCTATGGATGGGATCCGGTCAATCCGTTAGTGTCCGATCAAAGCCGCGATCAGGCAAGGACCTTCTTGGTGGCGACGCCGGCGCCGGCCAGAGCAAGAACGGCGATGACAACCATAGCCACGGTGTTGGCGCCGGTCTTGGGGGCGTTCTCCTTGGCCTCACCGGTCTGAGGATCGGTGATCTTGCTGTCGTAGTTGCCGCAGATGACGATGTCGGTCAGGGGCTTGACGGTCAGCGGAGAGGTCTTCAGGGTGCCGTTGACGATGGTGTAATCGGTGCCTTCCTTGGCGACGGAATACTTGGTCTCAGCGGTCAGCGTGCCGATGGCGCCGCTCTGGGCGTTGGTGGTCTCCACCTTGAAGATGGTCCACTCTCTGAAGGTGCCCTGGGTGGGGTCGGCGACGACGGTGATGGTGCCCTGGCCGCGAACAACCTCAACGGTCTTGTTGCTGGCACCGTCGGCGGTGGCCTTCTGGATGGTGACCTTGATCGTTTCCTCAGCGGCCGGGCTATCGGCGGCAAGCGCCATCACGGGCAGCGCACAAACGATCAAAGCGGCAAGAGCCAAAGCGATAAACTTTTTCATAATGATACTCCTCCTCATATAGGTTCTTCGTCAGTATAGCATATCCATTTGAAAAAAGCAAGTATAAATCCAAAATATTTTTTCCGGCCCCGTTTTACTGCAAAAACGCGCTCTCCGAGCCGTCCTTGAGCATGGTCACGAGGGTCCCCTCGCCGTTGTAGAAGCAGAGTCGTTCTCCCCAGGTGCAGAGCCCGCCCCGCACGCCCTGCGGCGTCTCGACGTCGCGGATCTTGGCCTTCTCGTCGGTCAGGTCATAGGTGTGCAGTCCCTTGTCGTCGGTGAAGAAGAGGATCCCGTCGGCGGTGACGTTGAAGGCGGTCACGGGGAAATACGTCTGCTTGCCGGCCACGTTGCCGGAGGCCACGGAGTACAGCGTCCCGTCCACGGTGTAGAACACGTAGCTGTCGAAACGGGCGAAGGCGTCGACAGGCTGCGCCAGAAAGGGCTCGCTCCCCGTGCCGTCGGTGCGGGCGGTGAAGAGCCGGCCGCGGTCGTCGGAATACAGCACCGAGGTGGCGGCGATCAGGTAGTCCCTGACCTTGAGCCCCAGGGTCTTTTCCTCCCCGGTCAGCAGGGAGCGCTTATGCAGCACGCCGTCCGCTCGGGTAAAGAAGACCCAGTTGCCGCCCACGACCATCTTCTCGACATCCGTCAGAAGGACGGTTTTCTCTTCTCCGCGGTAGTTGCTGTAGAGCACCCTGCCGTCCGCCAGGCGGTAGACGATCCCGCTGCCGTAGGGGCAGAGGGAGTCGGCCCCCTCGTCCACGCGGTAGCAGTTGGGCCCGCTCTGGCAGTAGAGCGTCCCCTTGCCGCTGACGTAGTAGAGCATACTGCCGTCCTCGGCGACAAAGCCGCCGTTGGCCAGATTCATATAGGTGTTGGGCGGGGTGGTGCCGGGCAGATCGTAGGGAGCGATCAGGATGATCCCCAGCAGGACGGCGGTCAGCAGTGCCAACGCCGCGACAGGCAGAAAACCGAGCAGCTTGTTGTTTTTCTCATCCGACACATGATCACGCCCTCTCGCGCAATAATAAAGGTACTATCATGATAACAAACCCGAAAACTTTTGTCAATTCTCCACTTCCCTTTCTCCGGAAACTGTGTTATGATAGAGTAAACATCAGTTCTGACGGGAGGCGGCGGTATGGAACTCAAGCCCAACCAGCAAAAGGTCTTTGACTATCTACTGTCCCGGGAGAGCGACGGACTTCCTCCCACGGTGAGGGAGATCTGCGCCGCCACCGGGATCCGCTCCACCTCCACCGTGTTCGCCGTCCTGGGAGCGCTGGAGCGCCTCGGGCTCATCGAGCGGGAGGGCGGTGCGTCCCGCGCCGTGCGCATCGCGGGGCGCTCGCGCAGCGTCAGCGTGCCGCTGGTGGGCGCCGTCGCCGCCGGCGTGCCCATCCTGGCACAGGAGAACGTCGAGAGCTATCTTTCCCTGCCCGCTGAGATCGCCCGCGGGCGCGAGGTCTTCGCTCTGCGGGTGCAGGGCATGTCCATGAAGAACGCCGGCATCCTGGACGGCGACGTCGTCTATGCCGAATCCACCGCCGCCGCCGAGGAAGGCGACATCGTGGTCGCCCTCATCGGGGAGGAGGCCACCGTTAAGCGTCTCCATTTCCGGGAGGACGGCCGCGCCGTCCTGATGCCCGAGAACGAGGACTTTTCTCCCATCGAACCGGAACAGTTGACCATCCTCGGAAAGCTGGTCGCCAGCTTCCGCCGCTACTGACCGAAGGAGGCGAACCGAGTTGGAGATCGGCGCCATCGTCATGCTGGGGCTGTGGGCGCTCTTCCTTGTCGCCTACGTAGCCGTGCGCACTCGCTATCCCAATGAGGGGCGGGGCCGCCGCAAGTGGAAAAAGAACAAAAAGTACGACGCCGACGGCTTTGACAAGAACGGCTGGTCGGCGCTCGGCTTTCACCGAAACGGGACCCGCTACGACGACAACGGCTTCGACCGTGAGGGCAATCCCAAGCCGCCCGGCGAGCGGACGGATCTGCGCGCCTTCGACCCCGTCCCGGAGCGGAAAGAGCCGGAAGAATAAAGCGGCGCCCCTTGGAGCAGTCCAAGGGGCGCTTTCCCGTTATATAGGATCACGGAGCGGGCGGGACGTGCTCCTTCCCGCGCTCGCGAAGGCGGCGGATCAGCCGCACGCATCCCGCGGCCAGCAGAACGCCGGCCGCAAAGCCGAACATATCAATCCAGACGTCCATGACGATGCTGGTGCGTTTGGTGAAGATCTGAATGGTCTCGTCGATCAGAGAAACGCTCAGTCCGACGTTGACCAGCGTCTTCCAGCGCCGCAGATCGCCCTGCGCCAGCAGCAGCGCAAGGAAGCCAAGGGTGAGATACTCC
This sequence comes from uncultured Clostridia bacterium, assembly GCA_946186725.1. Lineage (GTDB taxonomy): Bacteria > Bacillota > Clostridia > Oscillospirales > Acutalibacteraceae > RGIG2206. The sequence goes on along the minus strand of CAMHOI010000001.1, from coordinate 14,822 downwards.
ATCACGTGCGCGAGCTTGCGCACGAGGGTGCGCAGCCCCTCCGTCCAATCGCTGTGGATGAGCGTGTCGCCGGCCTCATCGCTGATGTAGCCCCGCACGTGACCGGGCGCCTCGGAGGAGGTCGCCTGGGAGGACGGAGCGGAGGCCGCCTCGGAAGAGATCGCCTGGGAGGACGGAGCGGAGGCCGCCTCGGAGGAGGTCGCCTGGGAGGACGGAGCGGGTGCCGCCTCGGAAGACGCCGCGCTTGACGCGGTCGCCGCCGAAGAGGGAGCGGCGCTTGACGAAGCCGGCTCAAAGGCGGTCTCCACGCCGTAGATCACCCAGTCGCTGAGGGTATGGGACAGCCGTCCGGGCAGGGCCGAATTGGTCCAGATCACCAGCAGATTCATCACAAACAGCACGATCAGCAGGGTCTTGCGGCGCATGGCCGTCCCTCCTTTCTCCCGTCCTAAAAGGACAGTTGATCGTAGTCGGGCGCGTACTCGAACTCATAGACCCGCGCCGCGACCTCAGCGGGATCCTCCCCCTTGAGGACGGGGCGGAAGCCCAGACGGAACGCAAATTCGCGGGGGACGCAGTAGGCCTCGGGCAGCACGGGCCCGCAGCTGCGGGAGCCGACGCCCTCGCGGCGGGCGTCCACGCACAGCACGGTGCGCCCGGCCTCCTCCAGCTCGTAGTTGTGCGCCTTGCGCTCCAGCTCCTCGCGGGTGTAGGGCAAAGCGGAGAAGTGGAAGGGCTCCCCGCCCGCGATCATCAGGCCGGTCCCGTCCTCCCGGCAGATCGCCGCCCAGCGGGTGTCGCAGCGGTTGCCGTAGTCCTGGGGCTTGAGGTGCTCGCACTTCTGCTCGGGCACGCGGAAGGAGAAGAGCCCGGGCCAGGCGGAGCGACGCTTATCCGGATAACTCTCACCGGGGCCCAGACCGCTGTATCGCACGCGGTCGTAGCGGGTCTCCAGCGAGGTGCGCAGGCCGAAGCGGGGCAGGGTGGGCGCGTCCTCGTCCACGCTGACCTCACCGTCCAGCAGGATCTCGCCCGCCCGCGTGACTCGCCACAGAACGTGGGCGCGCACCTTGGGCACGGCGGAGGGGCTGACGAAGGCGATCTCCTGGTCGATCAGGACGTCGCCGCCCTCCTGACGCACGCCGGTCGAATAGACCCGCACACCACTGTCGTGGTAATGGGCCTCCTTCAGCTCCTTGAGGGTGAACATCTGGTTGTCGATGGCGGCGTACCAGATCTGGAAGGTCATGGGGGAGGCCAACAGCTTTTCCTGACCGACGGTCAACTGACGGAAGGCGGCCTGCCGCTTATCAAAGAGATAGCGGAATCCCTCGCCCGCGATCTCGATGCGCCGCTCCTCCTCTTCGACCGTCAGGGGGGTCGAGGGAGCGGTCGCTGCGATCCGGCGGGGCGGCACGGGCAGACGGAAGGCGGCAAACGCCATCTCCTCCCCCTGCGCCACGAGGGGACTGATCCCCATTTCTCGGAAAGAGAAGCGAATCACGCATTCGCCCTGCGCGGGCAGATCATAGTCCAGCCGGACGGTCTGGCTCTTGTGGGGCGGGATGGGCAGGGCGCCCAGGGAACCGCCCGCGATCTCCCTGCCGTCGCAGGTCAGGGACCAGAGCGCCTCATACCGGCTCAGATAGAGGAAATCCATGCGGTTGGTGAAGAGAAAGACCCCTCGCTTGAGGTCCTCCGCCTCCACGCGCACGGGCTGGTAGACGGCCTTCATTTCCCGGGTCCCGACCTTGACGCGGCGGTCGGGGCTGACCAGCCCGTCCACGCAAAAGTTGCCGTCGTGAAGCTTTTCACCCGAGTCGCCGCCGTAAAGGAAGCGGGGCGAGCCGTCCTCGTTCTTCTCGGTGCAGGCGGCGTGGTCGCACCATTCCCAAATGAAGCCGCCCATAAAATTGTCATGGGTGTCGATGACGTCCCAGTAGTCCTGAAGGTCGCCGGGGCCGTTGCCCATGGCGTGACAGTATTCGCACAGCAGCAGGGGACGCGCCTTGTCGGGGTTCTCCTCGCAGACGGTACGGCAAAACGCCACCGGCGAATACATCCGGGAGAAGACGTCCACCCCGGGAATGGGGAAGGGCTCGGTGGGCTCCACCTTGACATGATAAACACTCTCATAGTGGAGGAACCGGGTGTCGTCCCTTTGCCTCGTCCAGTTGATGGCGGCCTCGAAATTGGCGCCGTAGCCCGACTCGTTGCCCATCGACCAGCCGATGACGCAGGGGCGGTTCTTGTCCCGCTCCACCAGCCGCTGCACGCGGTCCAGGATGGCGGGCCCCCATTCGGGCCCGTCGTTGATGGTGCGGCTCTTATAGTACATTCCGTGGGACTCGATGTCGGCCTCGTCGACGACGTAGAGCCCGTAGCGGTCGCACAGCTCCAGAAAGCGGGGGTCGTTGGGATAGTGGGAGGTGCGCACGGCGTTGACGTTGTGCTGCTTCATCAGCGCGACGTCGCGCAGCATGTGATCCTCGTCCACGGCGGGGCCCACGAAGGGGTCGCTGTCGTGGCGGTTGACGCCCTTGAGCTTGACGGCGCGTCCGTTGACGCGGAAGACGCCGTCCGTGATCTCGACCCGGCGCACCCCCACAAAGTCGCCGATGACCTCGCCCGCCGCTTCGATGCTCAACCGGTACAGCTCGGGCGATTCGGCGCTCCAGAGGATGGGGCGGTGCAGGGCGATGACGGCCTTGCCGTCGGCGTCGGGTCGGGCGCGGCCGACCTCCTTGCCGTCGGGATCGAAGAGGGTGACCACGGCGTCGCCCGGCTCGGGCGCGTCCAGAGTGACCTCCACGTCGGCGCGCCGCATATCGTTTGTCAGGCGGGTGACGACGCGGTAGTCCCGCAGATGGCCGCGGGGACGACCCAACAGGTAGACGTCGCGGAAGATGCCCGACCAGCGGAACTTGTCCTGATCCTCCAGATAGGTCCCCGTCGACCACTTCATGACGATCACGCACAGACGGTTGACCCCTTCCTGGAGGTAGCCGGTGACGTTGAATTCGCTCGGGCTGTGCGGCACCTCACTGTAACCGACCAGGGCGCCGTTGAGGAAGAGATAATAGGAGGAATCCACGCCCTCAAAGACGAGGTAAACGTTGAAGTTGTCCCACTCGGAGGGGCAGACGAAATCACGTCGGTAGACGCCCGCGGGCGTGTCCGCCGGGAGGAAGGGCGGGTCGCAGGGAATGGGATAGTTGACGTTGGTATACTGGATCTGATCGAAGCCGTTGAGCTGCCAGACGCCCGGCACGGGCATGGTGGTCTCGGCCAGAGGAAGTCCGGGATTGGCGATGTTGTCGGGCACGCGATCCAGACCACGGAAGTACTGGAAGCTCCAATCGCCGTTGAGCAGGCCGAAGCGCTCGCTGTCCTCCCGTTTTTTCTCGAACAGGCCCTCCGCCGAGGAAAACGGAATATAATAGGAACGCAGGGGCTCCGTTCCCTTGTGGAGCACCCTCAGATCTTCATGGTAAAAGGGAATCTTCATACCGTTCTTCTCTCCTCTATTCGTCCAGCAGACCCGAAACGCCAACCGGCTCGCCGTCCCGCAGATAGACGCGGGGCACGCGGCGGCCAATGGCGCAGATCGTTTCATAGTTGATGGTGCCTGCCAGCGAGGCCAGCGCCTCCACGGGCAAAAAGGCGCCGTCGTCCTCGCCGAAGAGGGTGGCGGTGTCGCCCGGCTTGACGTCCAGCCCCGTCACGTCGACCATCATCTGATCCATGCAGACCCGGCCGAGGATGGGGGCGCGCCGCCCCTTGAGCAGGACGCAGCCCTTGCCGTAGGCGCGCAGGTAACCGTCCGCGTAGCCCACCGGCAGAGTGGCCACCTTCATCGGCCGCTTACTGCGGAAGGTCAGGCCGTAGCTGACCCCCTCCCCGGCGGCGATCTCCTTGACCAGGGAGACGCGGGTCCTCATGCTCATGGCGGGCAGAAAGCCCTCGGCGCCCACGGCGGCGGAGGGCGCCAGCCCGTAGAGGATGATGCCCTCGCGGACCATATCCATGCGGTATTCGGGCCGCGTGACGGCGGCGGCGGAGTTGGAGCAATGGCGCACCCGGAAGGTCACGCCCCTCTCCTCCAGCGCCCGGATGGCGGCGGTAAAGCGGTCAAACTGCTTCGCGGTGAAGCGCCCGTCGGGATCGCCGTCTCCGTCGGCGGTGGCAAAATGGGTGAAAACGCCCTCGGCGTCCAGCCCCGGCAGGCGGCAGGCCAGGGCGGCCTGCTCCACCTGGGTCTCGGCGTCAAAGCCGAGCCGGCGCATCCCGGTGTCCAGCTTGAGGTGGACGCGCACCGTCACGCCCGCGGCGAGCGCGGCGGCGGAGAGGGCCTCGGCATACTCGGGGCCGTAGAGGGCCTGGGTAACGTCCTGCGCGGCCAGCGCGGCCGCATACTCGGCGGGGGTGGCGCCCAGGATGAGGACGCGCGCCCGGATCCCGCCCCGGCGGAGCTGCAGCGCCTCCTCGATGTTGGAGACGGCAAACCAGCCGCAGCCGGCGCCCTCCAGCAGACGGGCCGTTTCCACGGCGCCGTGGCCGTAGGCGTTGGCCTTGATGACGCACATCACGCGGGCGTTGCCCACACGCTCCGCCAGCCGCCTGTAATTGCTCTCGATGCGATCCAGGTCGATCTCGACCCAGGTACGGTGCAGATAGTTCATCTTGCTCTCTTCACTCACAGTCCGAATCCTCCGTCCACACCCAATACCTGACCGGTCACGAACCCGGCGTCTTCAGACGCCAGATACGCCACCGCCCTGGCCACGTCCTCGGGGGTCCCGAGGCGGCCGAGAGGAGTACGCTCGGCCAGCTCGGCGCGATCCTCCCCGGTCAGGTTGGCGTTCATATCCGTATCAATGACGCCGGGCGCCACGGCGTTGACCGTGATCCCGGCCGGGCCAACCTCCTGCGCCAGCGCGCGCGTCAGCCCGATGAGCGCCGCCTTGGTCGCGGAGTAGGCCGCCTCGCAGGAGGCGCCCTTGACGCCCCACACCGAGGAAACGTTGACGATGCGGCCGCCGCCCCTGCGGATCATGTGGGGCAGCGCCGCCCGCGCGCAGGCGAAGGGGCCGGTCAGATTGACCGCCAGCAGACGCTCCCACTCGGCGCGGGTGACGTCCTGCGTCAACCCGACCAGAGAAACGGCGGCGTTGTTGACCAGCAGGTCGAGCCCGCCCCCGGCGGCGACCGCCTCCACCAGAGCGGACGCGGCGTCCCAGTCGCCGACGTCGCAGCGAACCGCCGTCGCGCCCGTGCGGGCGGCCAGGGCGCGCGCCTCCTCCTCATGGTTGAGGAAGCAGAAGGTCACGCTCCAGCCCAGACGGCAAAGCTCTTCCACGCAGGCCCGCCCGATCCCTCTCGAGCCGCCCGTGATCAGCGCCTGTTTCATTCCCTCACCGCTTTCGCGCGCAGAATATACTTACCTAAATTATGCAACATACGAGGGCAAAATGCAAGAGCGTTTTTTGCCCTCCCCGCAGGACCGGAAAGAACGGATTTTCGCCTTAAAACAACCGTTTGTTATCGAAATTTTTTCACAATTCCTTTTATTTTTCAACTCTCCGTAAGGCAACATAAACCCGAAAAACATCCTCTTTTGTCGAAAATCGGGGGCAGCAAACCCCCAAACGGCACGGATTTTTCACATTTTCCACCGAGTTTTCAACATTTGTTATGTCAACATTAAAGTATAACACGCCGTAATATTTTCCGATATTATGCAACCCGAATAGAGATTGGAAATCCCGCCCATACTATCCCTCGAGACCCGAATAAGGAGGAATTCCCATGCTGCGAGGCGTCAACCGCCGAATCATCGAAGTCAACGACGTCGAAAGCCCGTTTTTCGAGCGGGCCATCCTTTTTGTCAAGCCGGAGTGCGGGGAGGCGAGTGAAAAACAGCTCCGCGCCAAGGCGGCGGACTGGCTTTCAGCCGCCTCCACTCCGCCCGTGCGGGCGCGCAAGCGCAAGCGGCGGATCAGCCGCCGGGCGCTCTGGCTCATGGTGTGGCTCTCCCTCGCCGCCTCCGCCGCGTGGGGGATCCTGTATTTCGCGCGTGGATGAAAGGGAACCCCCGGCGCTCCGCCGGGGGTTCTCACACGTCGAAATCGGGAATGAATTGTGCGCTCGCGGCGCCGGGCTCCTGGCGAAACCCGTTGACGATCCCGAGGTGGTCGGCATAATCGAGCACCAACTCGTACTCATCCGCGGTCACGGGACGGTCGAGCGGGGGCGCCATGCCCGGCATGGGGGTGTACTGACTCATGACGCTCACGAGGATCCTGTCCCCGAAGGCGCGGCGCAGGGCCTTGAGCGCCTTCATGGACTCGTCGGCGTGGCCGGGCAGAACCAGGTGCCGCACCAGAACGCCCCTCTTCAGGATCCCGTCGTCGTCAAAGACGGGCTCCCCCACCTGGGCGAGCATGGCGGCAATGGCGGCCAGGGCGACCTCGGGATAGTCGGGGGCGTTGGCGTACATGGCGGCGGTGGCGGGATCGTGAAATTTGTAGTCGGGCAGGTAAACGTCCACCAGCCCCGAAAGCCGCGCCAGGGTCTCGGACCGTTCATAGCCCCCGCTGTTCCACACCACGGGGATCCCCGGCTTTGCCAGCCGCAGGGCGGCCGCGACCGCGTCGGCGTAATGGGTGGGGGTGACGAGGTCAAGGGTGTGCACGCCCTGTGCCTCCAGCTCGCCGAAGAGGGCGGCCAGCTCCTCCACGCTGACGGGGCGCCCCGCCGAGGGGGCACGGATGGCGGCGTTCTGACAGAACACGCACCCCAGCGAACAGCCCGCGAAGAAAACGGCGCCCGCTCCCTTGTCGCCCGACAGGCAGGGCTCCTCCCAGAAATGGGGCGCCGCACGGGCCACGCGCACGGCGGCGTCGGCACCGCAACAGCCCCGCTCGCCCAGGTCGCGGCGAGCGCCGCACCGGCGGGGACAAAGCGCACACCCCTCCACGGCGGCGCCTCCTTTCCTTTTACCTATTATAAATGGCCTGCGCGCATCTACCGCAGGTGGGGGACCTCCAGCCAGAAGACGACACCGTCCTCGGTGTTGAAGACGCCGAAATCGGCGCGGTGGGCGATCATGATCGCCCGCACGATGGACAGCCCCAGGCCGAAGCGCCCCTCGGCACGGTTGTGGGAGCGGTCGGCGCGATAGAAGCTCTGCCACACGTTCTCCAGATCCTCGGGCGGGACGTGGGAGCCGGCGTTGTAGACGCACAGTCGCTCTCCCTGCCCGTAGGGCTCGGTATAAAGCCGGATCCCGCCCCCCGGTGGGACGTGGCTGACGGCGTTGCTGAGATAGTTTTCCACCGCCTGCTCCAGCATGACGGGATCACCCTCGGCGGCCAGCCGCTCGGGCAGGTCGAGGGTGAGCGCGACCTCCTTCTCCTCCAGGCGGGGGGAGAGGCGATCGACGACGTTGACCGCGCAGGCGGTCAAGTCAAAGGGCTCGGGGGTCACGGCGGCGCCCCTTTCGTAGCGGGACAGCGCGAGCAGACGGAGCACCAGCGCGTGCATCCGCCCGGTCTCCTCACGGATGACGCGGCAGTAGTGCGCCCGCTTGGCGGGGTCGTCCACCACGCCGTCCTCCTCCAGCGCCTCGGCATACCCCTGCAGGATGGCCAGCGGCGTTTTCAGCTCGTGGGAGACGTTGGCGACAAAGCCCGTGCGCATCTCGTCCAGCCGGCGCCGATCCTCGATCTCGTTCTCCAGGCGGGCGTTCTTCTCCTTCAGCTCGCGCAGGGCGGCGTCCAGCGAATCGGACAGGGCGTTGAGGGAGCCGGCCAGCTCGGCCAGCTCGTCCTTGCCCTTGACGGCGGCCTTGCGGCTGAAGTCCAGCCGGGTCATCTGCCGGGCGACGTCGTTCATCTCGGCGATGGGGCGGGTGAAGCGCAGGGCGAGCCAGACGTTGACGATCAGCACCACCAGCAGAGCGATCGTCATGCTCACCAGCGTGAAGCGGGTGGCGAAGCCCGCGCCCGCCTCGATGATCCGCTCGGGCAGGATGACCTCGACGGTGCGCGCACCGAAGGATCGGGCATAAGCCAGATAGGTCATACCGGCGGAATCGGTCAACCGCTGATAGCGTCCGCCCGCGCCGTCCTCGCCGAGCGATTCCGTCTGCCTCTCCTCCTCACCGCGCACCAAAAGGTCAAAGCCGCTGAAGCCGGGGCGGGTGCGGGACTGGCTGATGCTGGAATAGATCAGCACCCCGTCCTCGTAGAGGTTAAAGCGGACGTTGTCCCCCTCCTCGAGGGATTGCAGCGTCTCGGCGGCGGCGTCGCGGTCGCTCACGTCGACGGCGCCCGCCCGCTCGGCACAGCGGCGCAGCACCCCCTTCTCGTGCGCGGTGAAGGCGGCGGTAAAGAGGCCGCCGTTGGCCACCAGCATCATGGCGGCGAAAAGGACGCTGATGGCGGCCATGGTCAGGAAGAGGCGGCGCCAGCTTGCCGTAAAGCGTTTCGTTTTCATGGCTCCAGCTTGTACCCGACGCCGTAGACCGTCTTGAGGTGCTCGGCACCGTAGGCGCCCATCTTGGTGCGCAGACGGGCGACGTGGGAGTCGACGGTACGGGTGTCTCCTTCGTAATCGTAATTCCAGACCGCGTCAAGGAGCTGGCCCCGGGTGAACACCCGGCCGGCGCCCGACGCGAGGATGCGCAGGATCTCAAACTCCTTGACGGTCAGGTCCAGCGGCTGTCCGTCCAGATAGGCCACGTAGGCGGCCGCGTCCACGGTCAGCCCCGCCCGCTTGACGCCGCCCGCGGCGCCGCTGCGCTTGAGCAGGGCCTCCACCCGCTTGAGCAGGACGCGGTTGGAGAAGGGCTTGGTCACGTAGTCGTCGGCGCCCGACTCAAAGCCCATCAGCTCGTCGAACTCCTCGGCGCGGGCGGTCAGCATCAGCACCGGCACGTCCGAAAAGGCGCGGATGGCCTTGCAGGCCGCCCAGCCGTCCATTTCCGGCATCATCACGTCCATCAGCACCAGAGCGAGCTCGGGCGCACGGCGCACGGCTTCCACCGCGGCGGCGCCGTCGGCGGCCTCCTCGACCGTGTACCCCTCCCGCTCCAGCAGGTCGCGCACAAGCTCCCGCAGGCGGGCCTCGTCGTCCGCGATCAGGATCGCGGGCCGTTTTTCTTCCATGGGGGTCACCCCTCTTTCCGCTCCTATTGTGGCAGTTTCGTTTGCTCTATCATACCACATTTCGTGAACGATTTGTGAACTTTTCGCCCGAAAAGAAATTTCTTGACAAAGGGGAGGCGTTGTGCTACAATGCTAAAGCCGCTTATTCCGGGCTGTCGCAAGCGGAGTTTCTCCCGCCCGAGCGTAGCGAGTCTATAACAAGGCAGGTGCCAACCGAATGTACGCTATTATTGAGACCGGCGGAAAGCAGTATAAGGTGGAGAACGGCGACGTGATCTACGTGGAAAAGCTGGACGCCGAGGCGGAAGCCACCGTCACCTTCGACAAGGTCATCGCCCTGGGCGGCGAGGACGGTCTGAAGGCCGGTACGCCCTACGTTGAGGGCGCCAAGGTCACCGCGCAGGTCCTCAAGCAGGGCAAGGCCAAGAAGATCCGCGTCTTCACCTATCGCCCCAAGAAGGGCTCCAAGCGCTGCCTGGGTCACAGACAGCCCTACACCAAGGTCCAGATCAGCGCCATCGAGGGCTGATCGCCGTGACCGAGGCCACCTTCTTCCGGCGGGCGGGCCGCCCCTGCGGCTTCACCGTCAGCGGCCACACCGACCTCGCCGGCACGCAGCAGGCCAAGCTGGTCTGCGCGGCCGTCTCCAGCGCCGTCTATCTGACGGCCAACACCCTGACCGACGTGATGAAGGCCGACGCGGCCGTCTCCGTCGACGACGGGCGGATGACCCTGCGGCTGAACGCGCCGCACGCGGGCGCCGAGGCGCTGCTGGAGGGGCTCGAGGCCCATTTCGCCCAACTGGAAGAACAGTATCCCACCTATCTTGCCATCAAAACGGAGGTGCAGCACGATGCTTCGCATTGACATTCAGCTTTTCGCTCATAAAAAAGGTATGGGCTCGACCAAGAACGGCCGTGATTCCGAGGCCAAGCGTCTCGGCGTCAAGCGCGCCGACGGTCAGTTCGTCCTGGCCGGCAACATCCTCGTCCGTCAGCGCGGCACCCACATCCATCCCGGCACGAACGTCGGCAAGGGTTCGGACGACACCCTCTTCGCCCTCGTCGACGGAAAGGTCAAGTTCGAGCGCCTGGGCCGCGACCGCAAGCAGGTCAGCGTCTACGCCGTCGAGCAGTAAACCCATCACACGCAGCGACCTGCCGGACACCGTTTTCGGCAGGTCGTTTTCTTTCAGCATACAAGGAGTGAGATCATGTCCATGTTCGTCGATACCGCGACCATCCTCGTCAAGGCCGGTGACGGCGGGCGGGGCGCCGTCTCCTTCCGCCGGGAAAAGTACGTCGCCTCGGGCGGCCCCGACGGCGGCGACGGCGGCAAGGGCGGCGACGTCGTCCTGATCGCGGACGACAACCTGTCCACCCTCGCCGACTTCCGCTACAAGCGCAAGTACGAGGCGCAAAACGGCGCACCCGGCGCCGGCGCCCGCAAATACGGCAAGAGTGCGCCCGATCTCACCATCCGCGTCCCCCGCGGCACCGTGGTGCGGGAGGCGGCGAGCGGCCGCCTGATCGCCGACGTGTCCGACGACGCCCCCGTCGTCATTGCCAAGGGGGGAAAGGGCGGCTGGGGCAACGTCCACTTCGCCACCCCCACACGACAGACTCCCCGCTTTGCCAAGAACGGCGCCCCCGGCGAATCGCTGGAGGTGCGCCTGGAGCTCAAGCTGCTGGCCGACGTCGGCCTGATCGGCTTCCCCAACGTGGGCAAGTCCACCCTGCTGTCCGTCGTCTCCATGGCCAGGCCCAAGATCGCCAACTATCCCTTCACCACCCTGACCCCCGTGCTGGGCGTCGTGCGGCTGCAGGAGGGCACCTCCTTCGTCATGGCCGACATCCCCGGCCTCATCGAGGGGGCGGGCGAGGGCGTGGGGCTGGGACACGAGTTCCTGCGCCACGTCGACCGCTGCCGGATGCTCGTGCACGTCATCGACGCCTCGGGCAGCGAGGGGCGGGATCCCCTGGAGGATTTCGCCGCCATCAACCGGGAGCTGGCCGTCTTCGACCCGGCGCTGGCCGAGCGGCCGCAGATCGTCGCCGCCAACAAGTGCGACCTGACCGACGAGGAGACCCTCGCCCGTCTGCGCGCCCATTTCGAGGGGCAGGGGATCCCCTTCTTCCCCATCATGGCCGCCATCGCGGAGGGGACGGACGACCTCATCCGCGCCGTCGCCGCCAAGCTGTCGACGCTGGAGCCCATCCGCCGCTACGAGCCGGAGCCGGCGCCCGTCGAGGACTTCTCCGCCGGAAAGCGGGACTTCACCCTGACGGTGGAGGACGGCGTGTATATCATCGAGGCGCCCTGGCTGCTCAAGATCATGGAGACCATCGACCCCGACGCCTACGACTCCCTCCAGTACTTCCAGCGTGTGCTCCGCCAGAGCGGGATCATCGACGCGCTGGAGGACGCCGGCATCGAGAAGGGGGACACCGTCTCCATCTACGACGTCGAATTCGACTACGTGCCGTAAGGAGGCGAGGGAATGGAAACGGACGTCACGCGCAAATATTCGCCCGCCGCGCTGGCCTTCTACGGCGACGCCGTCTTTGAGCGGCTGGTGCGCCGGCGTCTGACGGAGGAGGCCAACCGCCCCGCCGGAGAGCTGCACCGCCGCGCCGTCGCGCTGGTCTGCGCGCCGGCCCAGGCCAAAGGGGCCGCCCGCCTGCTCCCTCTGCTGAGCGAGGAGGAGGCCGCCGTCTACCGCCGCGGGCGCAACGCCAAGATCGGCCACACCCCCAAGGGTGCGACCGACGCCGAATACCACGCCGCCACCGGGCTGGAGGCCCTCTTCGGCTGGCTCGACCTGACGGGTCAGGCCGCCCGCGCCGAGGCCCTCTTCGCCGCCCTGGACTACGCCGTCCTCGACGCCGCCGCCGACCGGATCCTGGCCGAGCTGAAGCTTTAACCGCACGAAGCCCCCGACGACCGTCGGGGGCTTCGCGGATGAATGGACGGCGCCCGATCGGGCTCGTAGGGGCGGATCTTGTGCCCGCCCGCCGTTGACGCCGATCAAAAAACCGAGTCGCAAGAAAAACGGCTCGGTTCAGCAGGCGTCACGGTTGACGGCGGGGCAGGCGGTGCGGTCGAGGAGATAATCGACGCTGACGTCATAGTAGTCGGCCAGGCGGATCAGCACCTCCGCGGTCAGAGCGATCACGCCCGTTTCATATTGGGAGTAGGTGTTTTGGGATACGTTGAGAATGGCGGCAACGTCCTTTTGCCGCAGGTCGCGGTCCTCCCTGATGCTTCGCAGATTCCGAAAGATCACCGTCATCCCCTCCTTTTGCGGTTATTATGTACTATCTGCAACACAGATATTGACAAATATCTGTAATACAGATATAATGTAGCATATTATCCCCGATTCGCCCCGTAGGATCGGAAAAGAAAGGAATGATGATATGAAAAAGTTTTCCAGCAAATTCTTGTCCCTGCTGCTCTCGCTTCTGCTGGTCGCGGCGATCGTGCCAATGGGCATGGTCACGGCCGGAGCGGCGAGCGGAGACCAAGTCAAAGCACAAATCAAATCCACCTATAACACCGCGCTGTCAAGAAGCGGCCGCAGTTCGTTTGATGGATACTGTGCAACCTATGTCAACTGGCAACTGGTCATATTAGGCATTAACACATCGTACGTCAGCGGAAACGGCAACGATGAGTTTGACAATTATAAAAACAAGGCGCAGAGCACAGGAGGATACAGCGTTGCCGCTTATTCTGCATCGAATTATACTGTGGAATCCGCATTAAACGCCATTACGAACAACGGGACGAAGGATGCTTACAATATTCTCGTTGGTTTTGAAAAAGGCGTTGGTGATGCTGGAGCTATTTACGGACATACTTGCTTTATTCACGCGATTCTTAATGGAAACGTGTACTACTCTGAAAGTTCTGCGTGGACTATAGGCGGCGAACGAATAAGCGAAGGAACGCCAATCGTTCAAAGCATAGCGAATTTTTCCTACTCATACAGAAGTAGCAATTACACATTTGATGGAATCATTCACTTTGGAGGAACTTCTCCTACCTCTGTCACCTATTCCGATATCGCTTCGGCTACATATTACCTCCGCAACAAATCCACGTCTACCTATTTGAATGTGACCGGAACGGCGAGCAAGGCCAACGTGTCCGTGGCCGCGTTGGCTTCCAACGCGCAGCAACGGTTCGTGGTAAGCGGGACGAACAAATCCTATGCGCTGCAAACCTCTTTTGACTCTTCGCTATGGATCAATCCCGCCAGCGACAACCCGTCCAACGGCACCAACATAAACGTTTACCCCGGCAGCGGAGAACTTCGCAGCGATATGCACTGGAAATTCGAGTCGGTAAGCGGCGGCTATATCATCCACAACGCCACCTACGCCAACCTTGTGCTCGGTCTGGACGGCACCAACGTGCGCCTGGAGACCAACACCGGCGCTTCCGATCAGATCTGGGAGCTTGTTCCCCTTTCCACTGTCGTCCACATCACCTTGAACGCCAACGGCGGGACGCCGGGAACGCGGGATTTCTACTATAAGGCCGGAACACACAAGTTCTATTCCGATTCGGCTTGTACCAACGAGATCACCGTCATCACCCCGCCCACCCGCGAGGGGTATCGGTTTGACCATTATTACGGCGACGGCACCGGCGGCGGGGAAGCAAATGAGCGGTATATTTACGGCGCTGATACGCCGACAATCACGGCCGGGACTTTTGCCTGGGATTTGCCGGACGACATTACCCGCGACGCAACGCTCTATGCCAAATGGACGCCGACGTATCACCTCGACCTGAACGGTGAGGTCGACGGGGAAAACTCCGATTACTTCCCGGGCTATGCCGACGTGTATATCAACGGCGTGCTGGACTCCACGTGCGAGAGCGACTGCTGGAAGGAACTGCCCGTCGGCGCGACGTATGAAATCAAAAACATCGTTGCCAAAGAGGGCTACACCTACGACGGCGTCGCTTCCGGCAGTCTGACGGGAACCATCAGCGAAGAGACCGCCATCCGCCTTCGTTTCCACAAAAATGCGGATCCGGTTCCCGCTGTGGGTGAAAACGATCCGCAGGCCGTCGTGGAAAGCCGATCCGCCCGACCCGGCGAAACCGTGACGCTCACGGCTGTCCTCAAGAACGCCGATCCCGTCCGCTCCATCGGAGCCGCCGCCGTCGCCTACGACGCGTCCGCGCTGACGCTGACGGGAGTGGAGTGGGTCGTCGATAACGCCCTGATGAAAACCTGGGACGCGAACAAGGGACAAGGCGCCATGACCTTCGGCAGCGTTGCCGACGCCAACGGCGCCCTGCTGACGCTGACCTTCGCGGTCGGGGAGGACGCCGCCGAGGGCGACTACGCCGTCGGTCTGAGCGTGTCCGTCAACGACGGCGGCGGCAACGCGGCCTTGCCGGTCGTGGCCGGGATCCTAACCGTGCGCAGCTACGTCTCCGGCGACCTTGACGGCGACGACGCCGTCACGGACGAGGACGCGATCTATTTGCTGATGTACACCTTCTTCCCCGACGATTACCCCGTTGAGCAGCCCGTTGACTACGACGGCGACGGCGAGATCACCGACGAGGACGCCATCTGGCTGCTGATGTACACCTTCTTCCCCGACGACTACCCCATCGCTTAAGCAA